>JADIMF010000135.1 GCA_017694915.1 Candidatus Ornithospirochaeta stercoravium | reverse complement strand
GAAGGTGCGAAGGTTCTTGCAGTTGCTGAGATAATGCCTTATTCAGGTGGCCTTAAGAGGAATATCGTGCAATGCCTTAATGATTATTCCATACCTCTTTATCTTTCCCATACAGTCGTGGATATCAGAGGAAAGGAAAGAGTTGAGGGGGTCACGATTGCCGCTGTAGATGATAACAGGAAACCAATCAAAGGAAGCGAGATAGAGTTTGAGTGTGACACACTCCTGCTATCTGTAGGTCTCCTTCCAGAGAATGAGCTTTCTTCCAAGGCCGGTCTTGATATATCTCCGGTGACGGGAGGCCCTGTCGTCGATAATAAGCTTCAGTCTTCTCTTGATGGAATATTCGCAGCGGGCAATGTCCTTCATGTCCATGATCTTGTGGATTATGTTTCGGAAGAAGCCTCAATAGCTGGCAGAAATGCAGCGGAGTACATAAAAGGAAATCTGCAGTCATCTGAGAGGATTGTGGTGAAGGCCGGTAATGGCGTGAGATACACTGTTCCCCAGTATATTTCCAGGAATACTGACTCCGTTACGATAAGATTCAGGGTATCCGGTGTATTTGAGAACAAATACATAACGGTCAGGAAAGGTGATGAGATTGTGAAACGTATGAAGAAACGCATCCTCACGCCTGGAGAGATGGAGAAAGTCGAATTATCTTCATTTGATTTCAGTGATGATCTGACAGTTGAGGTGACAAATGGCTAAAAGCGAATTCATATGCATAAACTGTCCTCTTGGATGCATGCTCACAGTTGAGTATGAAGGAAAGAATATAATCTCGGTAACCGGGAACACCTGCCCACGTGGTGATAAATACGCCAGACAGGAGCTTCTTGATCCGAAACGTACCGTGACATCCTCCGTCCGTACGGAAAACAGTACTCACAGAAGGCTTTCAGTGAAGACAGTTCCTGAAATCCCGAAGGATGAGATCTTCAGCGTCATGGAGGAGGTAAAGAAAACAGTTGTTTCTCCTCCTGTCAGAATAGGTGATGTGATAATCCACGATATTGCTGGAACAGGATCGGATCTTGTTGCGACCGGGAATCTTTCGGAGTAATTCGCTCTGCGAATTTTCCTAAATCGTCTCTTCGTTTTCCCTCAAGCTGTGTTAGACTGGGAAAAAGGAGTTCACGTATGAAAATTGGTATTCTCACAAGCGGTGGCGACTGCCCCGGTCTCAATGCTGTTATCAGAGGATTTGCAAAGTATGTTTTCAATAACATCAAGGATGCGGAGCTGATTGGTATCTCTGAAGGATATCTTGGTCTTATCCAGAATGAAGCGAAGAAGATGAAGCCTTCCGATTTCTCCGGAATCCTCAATGTCGGCGGTACCATACTCGGTACATCGCGCCAGCCTTTCAAGAAGATGACAGAAGAAGACCGCAACGGCAAGAGCAAGCTCGATATGATGAAGAAGAACTACAAGGAGATGGGGCTTGATGTGCTTGTCACGCTTGGAGGTGCCGGAACTCATAAGACAGCAGCGCTTCTCTCCGGAGAGGGCCTGAATGTCGTCGGTATTCCGAAGACAATCGATAATGATATCTGGGGAACTGATGTCACATTCGGCTTCCACACAGCTGTGGATATCGCAACGGAGTGCATCGACAGAATACATACGACGGCCGCAAGCCATGGCCGTACGATGCTCATTGAGATAATGGGAAACAAGGTCGGCTGGCTTACGCTGTATGCCGGTGTCGCAGGCGGTGCTGATATCATTCTTCTTCCTGAGATTCCGTATGATCCTGATACTGTCGTGAAGATGGTCAACAAGCGACTTGATAGCGGCAAGGCTTTCAATATCATCGCAATAGCAGAAGGCGCTATGTCCATTGAAGAGTCTAAGATGAAGAAAGCTGAAAGGCTCGAATACAGGAATGGAAGAGCAACAGGAACGGAAAAACTTGCCCAGTATATTGAGGAACATGCAGGTGTCGAGACAAGGTACGTGGTTCCCGGTCATATCCAGAGAGGCGGTTCTCCGTCACCTTATGACAGATTCCTCTCAACTGAGATGGGTTCATTTGCAGGAGAGCTTGTTGAGAAAGGCAAATTCGGCGTAACTGTCGCGATGAGAGGAAATGAAGTCACATACAATAAGCTTTCCGATATAGCTGGAAAGATGAAGTTCATACCTGAAGGCGATCAGCGCGTTGCTATGGCAAGAAAGATCGGCATCTACTTCGGGGATGAGAAGTGAGGCTTGCGGTAATAGACTTCTCATCAGTATCGATATCTCTTCTCGTTGCCGATATCGGTGGCGAAAAGAGCTATCGTTCAGTTGCAGGACTCAGGCGTTCTGTTTCGATTCTTGATTATATGACTCATGATGGCAACCTCTCTCAGAGCGGCATTGAGAAATGCGCTGAGGAGGTTTCCTATCTGTGCAATGCGGCAGAGAATGCAGGAGCCGAGAGGATTTCCATAATCGCGACGGCTTCGATGAGGATAATAAAAAACAGGGATGAGGTAAGGAAGAGGATAACTGAAAAAGCAGGTGTGGAAGTTTCTGTTCTTTCAGGCAGGGATGAGGCCTATGCCGATTATATGGCAAACAGGGAATATTCGGCTCTGGGGCATGTTCTGATGCTGGATATAGGCGGTGTGTCTGCAGAACTTGCAGATCTCTCCGATCCGAAGAAAAAACATATGCACTCCCTCCCGATTGGCCCTGTAGCGCTGATGTCGCTTTTCCCTTCTATTTATCCTGATAGTGATGATATTAAGCGCATCCGGAAAAGAATACGTAAAATCTTTGTTAAATCCGAGGTCTATCCTTGCGCCTCATTCTCAAGAACCGTTATAACTGGCAATGATGCAGATGCTCTTTATCGCATTTACTCTGATTTCTATTCGCTCAGCCCATCTGGGCTTCATATCATGGATAGAAAGAAGGTTAAATTGCTTTTAAAGCATCTTGTGTCATCCGATGAAAGATCTTCGCTTATAGTGAGGAACGCTCCGGAACGAGGGAGAACAGTGCTTCCGGCTTTTGCGCTTCTCTATGAGACTATGAAGCATTTCTCTTCCGATAGCGCAATAGTCTCGCCGTGGGGCGTGAAAGAAGGATATCTTAGGATTTTAGTTGAGGGGTAAGAGTATGGCAAAGGAAAAGATCAATGCAATCAAGGCACCATATATAAACAGGGAGTATTCCTGGCTGCAGTTTGATAGACGTGTTCTTGATCAGGCGAGGAATGCGGATAATCCGCTTCTTGAGCGATGCCGTTTCCTTTCGATATTCATCTCGAATCTCGATGAGTTTGTCAGGGTAAGGCTGGGATCCCTTGTCAATCTTGAGCTTCATAGCCCTGGGTATATCGATAACAAGACAGGTATGAGTGCCCGCGATCAGATTAATATGATCCTCAGCCTTCTCCCGGGACTCTATAAGAAATCCGATGAGACCTTCATGAAGCTCAGACGTGAGCTGAAATCGAGCGGTGTCGATATCCTCATGCATTCAACCATAACAGAGACACAGAAGGCAAAGGCCCTTCAGTATTTCCAGGAGAATGTCGTTCCATTCCTCTCTCCGCTTGTACTCGATGCAAAGCACCCTATGATCAGATTCGAGAATCAGAGGCTGTATCTCGTGCTTCGCCTTGAGCGCGACGGGCGAGAGATGTTTGGTGTCGTTTCCATGGGAATGCGTATTGAGCCTCTTATCCGGATTGGAGGAGGAAAGAAGGTAAGGCTGATACCTGCAGAGGAGATGCTTTATCTCTTCGGAGATTCCCTGTTCCCTGGTACGACTGTTAAGGAGAAATCACTTCTGAGAGTCACAAGGAATGCAGATTTCGAGGCAACTGTTGAGGATGCGGATATCGAATATGATTTCGATTTCTCCAAGCTCATCAGAAACAGGATAGAAAGCAGGGGAAGCCTTGCTGTTGTAAGGCTTGAGATGAATACGCAGTCAGATGAACTGAAGCAGTTCCTGATCAAGCACCTTGGAATAAAGAAGAATCAGGTATTCACCGTTGACGGTTCCTTCTCATATAAATACATGTTTGATCTCGACAGGTTCTTCTCCGTGGAGACCAGATCCAAGCTGAGATATCCTGCATTCAAGGGAAGTGTTCCTGCAGGTCTTGAACGCGGAGTGATGATTGATACAGTACTCAAACGGGATGTGTTCCTGTCCTATCCATTCCAGTCGATAGATCCTCTTCTCTGGCTGCTGGAGGAGTGTGCTGACGATCCGAGAGTGTCGAATATAAAGATAACAATCTACAGGCTTGCGAAGAATTCCCGTATTGTCGCTTCTCTGATAAGAGCGGCGGAGAACGGAAAGGACGTATCTGTAGTCATGGAGCTTTGTGCTCGTTTCGATGAGGAATCTAACCTGAGTTATGCGAGGGAGCTTCAGGAAGCGGGGTGTACTGTATTCTATGGCATAGAGAACTATAAGGTTCATTCGAAGATAATCTCGATAGTCCTTCGTGATAACGGCAAGATAAGGTATATCACACACCTAGGTACCGGAAATTACAATGAGAATACGGCAAAGCAGTATACAGATCTGAATATCATCACATCGGACCGGGATATCGGACTCGATGGTGTGGCTTTCTTCCGCAATCTCGCGACTCTCAATATGGATTACAAGTACAGGAGGCTGCTTGTAGCTCCTGAGACGCTTAAGTCCGGGCTTGTTGCCGAGATGGATAAGGAAATCGCAAAAGGTCCGGAAGGTTCGATAACATGCAAGATGAATTCCCTTTCAGATAAGGAGCTGATTGATAAGCTTGTCGAGGCATCTCAGGCTGGTGTGAAGATCAGGCTTCTCATAAGGGGAATAAGCTGTCTTCTCCCTGGTGTTCCGGGATACACAGAGAATATCGAGATAATGAGCATAGTAGGACGTTTCCTTGAGCATTCCAGAATCTATTATTTCGGCTCTGGTGCAATGTATATCTCATCTGCTGATCTCATGACCAGAAACATTGACAGACGTGTTGAGATTGCAACTCCTGTCCTTGATTCCAAGATCAGGAAGACTATTGCGAAGATGCTTGAGATCATGTTCGAGGATCATGCAAAGGGAAGGACGCTTGGAAGCGACGGCCATTATTCTCCGCTTATGACAGCAGATGATGGCACGGATTCACAGAAGCGTTTTCTTGAGATGTACAGAGGCGGCAAAAGCTATCTTTGATTGGTGATCTGGCAGAGTTCAGTAATGTGCTCTGCCAGCATAATGTTTAATAAGATGAACAAAATTATCAATATTGATTCTTTTTAAGAACATCGAAGTGAAAATGCACTTCTCATTAATGATATCTCATCTTTTCTGATTCCAAGATTAATTGCTTCATTCTTCCATGTAGAAACCACCTCTTCTGTCTTATCAATGATTTCGGTTGCGTCGTTTGCGGATAAATCATAGTAAGGTGCAGTTTCTCTGATTGAGGAAATATCAAAATGATGAATACCTTCGTCTATCATCAGTACGGAATCCCTTCCATAAATAGAGGGATTCATGTCGTATGCAGGTGATAGAGCAAATCCTTTCCGAGTGAGCAGGAATGCATGATTGTGAAGATGATTATCCGTATTGTTGATGAAAGCTGAGAAAACCAGCCGTTTATATAATTCTTTGAGATCGTAATCTGGTTTAGCTGAGTATCTTGATATTATTTCCGCGATATCAAGAAAGGATGCTGAATTGCTTTCCTTTCGTGTAAAGGAAGCCAATGAGGCCATATGCAATCTATTTGTCCCTTCTCTGTCGAAACGTTTAGACAGCAATGTGTGATGTCCATTGCCATGTTTGATTACCATCGTATCAGCAACATCTATTCCAGCTTTTTGGGCCAGAATTGCTGCAACTTCCTCCCATCCTCCTACATCATATTGATCATTCAGAGAAGGGACTTTTGCAATCCACAGATTGCCATCATTATCAAGCACATTCAGTTTTGGACGAGCTCCTCCCAAGGAAGATGATGAGGAATAGAAATCTTCAAGCCATTTGCAATTTGCGCCGTACTTTTCATAATCAGCAATCATTTCCGAGTACTCGCCAAGTCTGGATAATGGGGGAACAGAAGTTTCATCATCAGATAGAAAAGTTCCTGCTTCATCGCAGAATCGTATTGATCCTTTCCTTGTGAAATCATCAACTCCTAAAAGAAAATCGAGATCACTGGTAAGTCTTGCCCGCATACCTTCTTTTTCTGCTTTTCTTGAGAGTTTTCTTATTATGAGAGTCTGTCCCCATCTGTCAGGGAAAGAATCTTTTATGAAAGAGAAGGTAAGTTTATCAGAATAATTCTCTGACATAGTGTAAGGGTCCAGAATTATGCTGCTGTACTTTGCAAGCCATTCTTCATCAAATACAAATCGGAAGCGGGTACCTCTTCCCGATATGGATTCGATGCTTAGAATTCCTATGCGGATAGGAGATGGGGAGATTATTGAGGAATCAAATATGACGTGGATATTCTTCATTTACCATTGTTCTCCTTTCCAAAGAAGCCTCTGATCCTGTAGTTTACGTCCTTCTTCATCCTCTCTTGCAAGAAACAGAATGTCTTCAGCCAGATCAATGGCGAAGAGAACGGAGAGGTATGCTCCCATCGATACCGTGGGATCTCCATTCTCAATCTTCCATAATGTCGCTCTTGAGATTTTCGCTCTTTCTGCGACAAGTGATGTTGATAGCTTACGTCTGAGTCTTGCCAGCTTGATCTGTTCACCGACCTTCTTCAGCATTCTTTTTTCCTTCGGATAGAGCAGGACTTCTTTCTTCATGTTTATTATACTAAACTTACTTTTTAAATCTGTATAGTTTTATAAACAAAAGATAAAATGCAAAATTAATGTTCCAGTTCTCTAGAGAAAATTCGTGACAATTTTTATCATTCGGGTATGGAAAACACAGCATCTGATTTCACCGAAGGCAGGATAGCTGGAAAGCTTATACGCTTCATGCTTCCGATTCTCGGTGCTCTTGTACTGCAGGCTGCCTATGGAGCTGTTGATGTCCTGATGGTAGGCTGGTTCGGCACAACCGAAGGTCTTTCAGGAGTATCTACAGGAAGCAGTATCATAAATCTTGTCACATTCGTTCTTACAGGTCTTGCAACAGGCATTACCGTACTTCTAGGTAATTTCATAGGAAGCAAGAATACAGAGAGGGCAGGGAAGATGATAGGATCCGCAATCCTTTTCTTCCTTATTGTCGGCATTGTGCTCACAGCCGCTCTTATCATATTCGCAGAACCGGTTGCAAGGCTTATGAAGGCTCCGGAGGAGGCTGTTGATAACACCGTTTCATATGTTCGTATCTGCGGTGGGGGCATTCTCTTCATCATTGCTTACAATGTAATAAGCTGTATTCTCAGGGGAATCGGAAACTCGCGTCTTCCTCTTATCTTTGTGGCTATAGCTTGTGTTGCGAATATCATCGGAGATTATACTCTCATCGCGATATTCCATATGGATGAGGCGGGCGCTGCAATCGCGACTGTCGGTGCACAGGCTATTTCTGTAATCCTTTCATTGATCATACTCAGCAAGGAAAAGCTTCCGTTCAGAATAAGAAGGAAGGATTTGTCCTTCAATAATGAGCTTGGCTCATTCCTGAAGATAGGCGCTCCGATAGCGCTTCAGGAACTGATGACTCAGATATCATTCCTCGCGCTCATCGCATTCATAAACAACATCGGTCTTGCGGCATCCGGCGGATATGGGGTTGCGAATAAGATCGTGACATTCGTTATGCTTATTCCTTCCTCGATAATGCAGTCGCTTTCATCGTTCATTGCACAGAATGTTGGTGCAGGGAAAGAAGACAGAGCGAAGAAGACAATGATCACAGGTATGTGCATGGGCGCTTCTATCGGTGTCATCATGTTCTTTCTTGCATTCTTCTGCGGAGAGGGGATATCTCACATATTCGCAACCGATGAAGGAGTTATCGTCCGTTCTGCGGAGTATCTAAGGGGCTTCGCTCCAGAAGCTGTTGTAACTGCAATCCTCTTTTCATTCATGGGCTATTTCAGCGGTCATGGAAAGACTCTTTTTGTTATGACACAGTCAATGCTGCAGACATTTCTTGTCCGTCTTCCTGTCGCTTATGTTATGGCCTCCCAGCCCGATCCTAGCCTTGCGATGATAGGTACAGCAGCGCCTCTTGCTACTGTTTTCGGTATATTTATCAATGTTTGCTATTATTTCTACTGCAGAAAGAAAAGAATAATCTGAAAATAAAAGTGCCAGCCCTCGATGACTGGCACTTAGTCTTAGTCGCTATGTTCAGATCAGGAAATCTGCATATGCCTTAAGGATTTCATCTCCTTCGCATCCTGCAAGAACCTTCTTCGCGAGGACCTTTCCAAGCTGAACACCTTCCTGGTCGAATGAGTTGAGATTCCAGATGAAGCCCTGGAACATAACCTTGTTCTCGAAGTGGGCGAGAAGCGCACCAAGAGATGCTGGTGTAAGCTCTTCTCCATAGATGAGTGAGGATGGTCTGTTGCCATCGAATTCCTTATTTGGATTCTCATCATCCTTTCCACGTGCGAATGCGGCAATCTGAGCTGTGAGGTTAGCGTTAAGTTTTGTCTGGCTGTATGAACCAGCTGTCACTATATCCTTACCATACTGGCACTTCCTGAAGCCGATGAACTGCAGAGGAATGATATCTGTTCCCTGATGCAGAAGCTGGTAGAAGGAATGCTGGCCATTTGTTCCAGGCTCACCGAAGATTACAGGTCCTGTAGGATATGAGATCTTCTCGCCATTCCTGTTCACATGCTTTCCATTTGATTCCATATCGAGCTGCTGAAGATGTGCAGGGAATCTTGAGAGAGCCTGTGAATATGGAAGAATTGCTGTTGCAGGATAGCCCATGATGTTCCTGAGGTAGAACCCGATAAGAGCATCCATCAGCGCACCGTTCTTCTTTATATCCTTCTCAGTTGAAAGGACATCTTCTTCATGTGCACCCTGAAGAAGGGCTGCGAACGTATCGTAACCATATGCCAGGGAAAGCACTACACCGCCTACTGCAGATGTTGATGAGTAACGGCCTCCAATATAATCATCCATGAAGAATGCGGCGAGCATGGATGCATCCTTTGCAAGTGGTGATGTCTTTGATGTGACAGCAACCATATGCTTGGATGGAACAAAACCTTCGATAGGTGAGTTCTTGAGAGTCTCAAGCACGAGGTCCCTGTTGGTCAGAGTCTCCTGTGTTGTGCCGCTCTTTGATACAAGGACGAAGAGTGTTGTCTCAAGATCGAGGCGCTCTATTACAGCTGCTGCATCGTCTGGGTCAACGTTGGAGATGAATTCTCCCTTGAGCTGTTTCACGTTGTTGCCATCTGCCCAGCCTTTGAGCGCAAGATAAAGCGCGCGAGGACCAAGATCAGAACCTCCGATACCAATCTGGCAGACTGTCGTGAATTCCTTTCCCGTAGAGCCCTTGATGCTTCCGTTTCTCACCCCTTCGGAGAAATCCTTTATCTTCTTCAGCTCACCTTTGTAGAATTCATCCTTGTCCTCTCCATCAGCTTCCACTTTCACTCCAAGGACATTGCCTCTTGTGAGGTGGTGGAGAACAAGTCTCTTCTCGCCAGGATTCATCATCTTTCCTGAGAGTATTTCCTTGTACTTCCCGATAAGATCCATCTCATCGGAAAGCTTCTGAAGCTTCCCTTCCGTTTCCTCGGAAATAGGCATTGCTGCCCAGTTGTAATTAAGGCCGCCACCGAGCTTGATTGATTGAGCCTTGATGCGCTCCGGTGTGAGAAGTTCCTTTACAGAGCTTTTCTTTCCTTCCTGAAGGGCTTTGTAGCCTTCTGTTTTGTCGAGATTAACATATTCCATTTACTCTTTTATCTCCGGAATGCGAGCATTGAAGCTCTCCAGGAGATCCTCCTTTGTCATTCCCTCTCTCAGAATGACGAATATCGTGTCATCTCCGGCAACTGTTCCGAGTATTTCGGGCAGGGCAAGGACATCGAGCGCAAAACCTACGCTGTTCGCATGTCCCGGTCTTGTCTTGATAACTCCGAAATTGCCTGAGAATTCAATCGAGATTATACCTCTTCTTACATCCTGGATGTAGCTTTTTTCGGATTCGCTCACCAGATCGCTTTCAGGAAGGGTGTAATAGTATCCTGACCATCCGTCAGAGATCTTTCCGACCTTCAGCATCTTGAGATCTCTTGAAAGAGTAGCCTGTGTAACACTGTATCCTTCCTTCTTCAGCAGTTCGAGAAGAGTATCCTGATTATCTATTCTGTTGTTCTTTATGAGTTCTTTTACAACAGAGAGGCGGTTGTGCCTTTCCTTCATTTATTCCTCCGGGAACTATGCATAAGTATGCATATCATATGCAATTCTACAGCTCAAAAGCATAGTATGCAACCTGTATATTTTCATTATTCTGTTCCTTCTTCATCACGAGGAAGGATAATGTTGAGTATTATTGCGACAATGGCCGCAATAACGACAGGTGAAGAAGCGAATACCATTGTCACCCATTCCGGGAACTGTGACAGTGATTCGCTTACCATGCTCACACCCATGCCGAGAGCGGCTGAAAGGCCTACTATCGAGGTGTTACGGTAGCTCATCGGCTGCATGGCTACGAGTTTCATGCCTGTCATCGCAATTGATGCGAAAACGGAAACTGTCGCGCCTCCGAACACGCATTGGGGGATTGTTGTGAGAAGAGCGGAGAATTTCGGAACAAGACCTGCTGCAAGAAGCATCAGCGCAGTCAATGCAAGGACGCGTCTGTTCACGACCTTTGTCGATGATACTATTCCGACATTCTGCGAATATGTTGCATTCGGCAGTCCTCCGAATAGCGATGAAAGAAGATTTGAGAGGCCGAAGCCTATTATGCCGCCTCTCAGCTCATCGCCTGATGGCTCTCTGTTCATTCCTCCGACTGTGGTTGCAGACATATCACCAATTGCCTGAACGGCGTTTATGGCGAAGAGGACGGAGAATGCAAGGGAAGATGAGAACTCGAAACGTATGCCGAATGGAGCGAATTCAGGAAGAGCGAATACGGAAGCTGTTCTAATCGGGGAGAAATCGACCATCCCGAAGAAGGATGAGAGGATGTATCCGGCAGCGATTCCGATGAGTATTGAGCTGAGCTTCAGCATTCCTTTTCCGAAATGATTTAGAGTTGTGACGCATACAAGTGTGAATATCGAGATGAGCCAGTTCTGCCAGGAGCCGAAGTCAGCACTTCCTGCGCCTCCCGCCATGTAGCTTATCGCGGTGGGATAGAGAGAAAGACCGATTGTGAATACCACGGTTCCTGTAATCAGGGGTGGAAAGAGTTTATGCAGCTGCTTGGCGAATATTCCGATTACAATAGCGACGATGCCTCCGATAAGCTGCGCTCCGAATATTTCTGCAATGCCGAATTCAGATGCAACGCTCTGCATTGTCGCAAGGTAGGCAAAACTTACTCCCATTATCACAGGGAGGCGGGCTCCGCAGAAACGTGTTACACCGAATAGCTGAAGAAGGGTTGAAACTGCCGCGCAGACGAGAGATGACTGTATGAGAAGAATCCTCATCGGGTTCGACAGTCCTGCTGTGGCTGAGATTATGATCGCAGGGGTTACGCAGCCTACTATCATCGCGACAAGATGCTGCAGTGCCATCGGCAGCGAATATTTCAAAGCAGGGAGCTTTCCATCCTTCTCGAACAGCAGATTTTTTGTATCTTCCATGAAGAGAGTATATCATCTGTTTTCATCTTCGGATGATGTGCTATCCTTTTCCGAGGAGGTTCATATGGCTTTTATCATCGCTGCAGTAATTATTGCTCTGATCATAATCTGGGCAATTGCTTCATATAACAGTCTTGTAAAACTGAGGAACAAAGGTGACGAGGCGGAGAGTGCAATCGATGCACACCTCAAGGAGAGAGCTGATCTTATTCCGAATCTTGTTGAGACTGTCAAAGGATATGCTTCTCATGAAGCTGAGACTCTTGAAAATGCGATAAGCGCCAGAAACAGGGCTTCCGGCAAGGACAGGGCATCGGCAGAGAATGAGATATCAGGAGTACTTGGACATCTTTTCGCAGTCGCTGAAAGTTATCCTGATCTCAAGGCTAATCAGAACTTCCTCGATCTGCAGAGACAGCTTTCCCGCATTGAGGAAGAGCTGAGGAATGCAAGGAAATACTTCAATGCCATCGTTCGTGAGTACAACGACAAGATAATGGTTTTCCCATCTTCGCTGATTGCATCTGCCTTCCATTTCACCAAGCGCGATTATTACGAAGTCGATGATGAGGACAGGAAGAGAGTTGAAGTGAGGTTCTGATGCGGAAGATATTCTTAGCCGCATTGCTTTTCCTCTTCCTTCTTCCTGTATCTGCCGAGAATTTCATCGTCAGGGATTATTCGGTATATATCACGGCAGATGATTCGAAGAGCCTGATGGTCAATGAGGATATCACTCTGGACTTCACCGTCCCTTCGCATGGATTCCTGCGTGATATCAAATACAGGTTCGAAAATGTGAGGGCTGATGTCTCTGATATCTCATCCTCCATACCTTGTTCGATAAGCGATGACGGATCGGAAGTGAGACTCAGATTCGGCGATGCCGATAGATTCGTGACAGGTATCCAGCGTTATCAGTACAGTTATAGATACACACTTCCTGCTGATGATTACAGTGACTACGATGAGCTTTATTACAACATAGTCTCCGCAGATTCCTGGGATTCCCCAATGGAAAGGGTATCCTTTGCCGTGGAGCTTCCTCATCCGGTAGATGTAGAGCGCATATGGGTTACTGCTGGACGGTATGGTTCTGTCTCAGAGCTTCCGTTTTTCCTCTCATCTGATGGAAGAACTGTACATGGAACATATGGCAATCTTCCCGCAGGCTGGGCGATAACGCTCAGAGTTGAGATGGATGATGGATACTTCTCCTCAGCCTCCAGACCATTTCCGTTCTACATTCTCTCGATAGTTCTTTCAGCTGCAGTTCTTCTTATTGTATTCATCATCTGGTATCTGGAGGGAAGGGATGAGAATCTCGTTGTCTCTCCTGTGTTCTATCCCCCTGAAGGTATTTCCCCGATGGATGCCGGGTATATATTGAATGGAACTCTTTCTGATGAAGCTGTATCGGCAATGCTTTTCTACTGGGCGGAGAAGGGATATATAACAATCGATGATAAAGGCGATGATGATTTCTCGTTCAAGCTCATCGCATATCCTGCGGATGCCACGGAGGCGGAGCAGCTTCTCTTCTCATCGTTCTTCTCATCTGAGACCGTTGATATAAAGGTTCTTCAGGCAAATGGTTTCTATCAGAAGATGAAAGCTGTGGAAGGGAAGGAAGCGGGAAGATTCTCCGGTTCTTCTTCGCTGTATACCTCGTCTTCTGAGAAATTCAGGAATACCGTCTCAAAGCTGATGATCATTCCTGTCATTCTCCATGCAATTCTTTCGACATTGTCATTTCCGGGATTCTTCACCATTTTCCTTTTTGTGCCTTCATTAATGGCATACATGCTGTCTATGCAGATTGGAAGAAAAGCGGCAAAGGCAAAAAGCATGAAGGCGCGTCTGGCATCTGTTCTCCCGTTCTCATTCTTCATTATCTTCATCGGCGTGTTCATGTTCATAACGCTGTCGCAGACAGGTCTGCTCATGCCTGTGGTGGCCGCTGCTGATACAGCTGTTTTCCTTTTCTCCCTGATTGTCTCCATGATTCTTGCTCAGTCGATAGAGAAGCTGTCAGATTATGGCCGTAAGATGACTGAGAGTATTCTCGGATACAGAGAATTCATCGATAAGGTAGAGAAGGACAGGATAGCGAAGCTTTCTGATGATGACCCCCGGGCATTCTATCATGTGCTTCCATATGCGATTGTATTTGGTCTGGAAGAAAAGTGGACTGAAGCCTTCCGTGATATATATGTGGAACCTGCTTCCTGGTATTCAGGAGGTATATATGATCCTTTCATATTCTCTTCATTCTCCAGACGCTGGCACAGGGCATATGCATCTCATGTCATGCCTCAGAATACAGGAGCAAGGGGAGGCTCCCGGACATTCAGAGGTTCCTCAGGCCATGCAGGAGGTGGATTCTCCGGAGGCGGAGGTTCCTCGTGGTGAACGATATATTCCCGATTCTTGTTTCCTTTATCTACGTTATTGCGGTTCTCTTGGTTTCGTATCTTCTTGAGTCGCATGGAAGGCTTGGCCGTGAGAGTGCAAGGAAGCTTGTTCATTTTCTTGTCTCGTTATGGGTTTTCGTAATGGTTTACTGGATGGATAGCCTCTGGGCGAGGATTCTGGGGCCGATTGCTTTCATATTCATAAATACCTTCATGACTCTGAAAGCAAGGGAAGGAAGAGCAATCGGGATGATCTTTTTCCCTGTCGCTCTCCTTGCTGTATCCATTCTCTATTCCTTTTCTCTCATTTCAGCAGAGACTGCTATTTCATCAGTACTCGTCATGGGGGCGGGTGACAGTGCGGCAGCTCTGATTGGAACAAGATATGGTAGACATCAGCTGTTCTCCAAAAGCATTGAAGGATTTACGGCAATGTTTGCAGTGTCGTTCATTGTGCTTCTTGCCTTTTCCTCGTTGCCATGGGAAGAATCGTTTCTGATAGCATTTGTTGCCGCGGCTGCAGAAGTTCTTGCTCCTCATGGACTGGATAATCTCACTGTGCCGTTTGCCGTGATTCTGATGATGGAGGTCCTATGAGATCGTGGACTGGTATTCTGGATGAGTGTCTGCTTTCGCTTCCTCTCTATCTGCGCCTTATGATAATCGCGGCATTTCTCATCATCATGGCAGTCATAGCAAGGAAGAGAAGATTCCTAACGCTTTCGGGTTCTGTGATGTCCATGGTCATAGGTGCGGTTGTCTTTTATATAGGCGGGGTGTCGGGAATCGTGATGCTGCTCTTTTTCTTTCTTTCCGGTTCTGTGGTAGGAAAGCTTGTAAGGGGAGTGGACAGAATCGGAAAGAAGGGTAGCGAAAGGGATATGATGCAGGTCGCGGCAAATGGGCTTCCTGCCGCTCTCATGCTTATTCTCTCCCGTATTTCACCGTTCCCAATAACAGCCCTTGTTGCATTCGCGGCGGCTATTGCAGAGGCTGAAGCCGATACGATGGCGAGTGAGATAGGAATGCTCAGCCACAAAGATCCCGTCTCGATAATAACATTCACGAAAGTTCCGAAAGGACTTTCTGGAGGTGTTACCGTACTTGGTACTGCAGCTGCAGCGCTTTCATCCTTTCTCATAGCGTTTCTTTTCATGGGAACATTCGGATGTTTATGGAAGGATTTCTTCATAATCGCGGCATCCGGCACTCTTGGTGCCCTTTTTGATTCATTTCTCGGTGCAACTTTACAGGTGCATTATCGTGACAGGACAGGCGCCCTTACCGAGAAGGAAAAGGATGAGGATGGTAATGATAATACACGTGTCCGAGGTATCAGGTGGATTGATAACGATATGGTGAATCTTCTCTCCGGCCTCTTTTCCTCTTCTGTTGCATTTGCATTGTCGCTTATCTGATCAGACAAGACCACAATCGGAAAGGTATGCACCGAGAAGTATCGTCGCTTCATCCATCCACCGTACCGATTCCATGAGCATTCCGCTTGGAATGCCATCTTCCGCCCATGTCATGGCATAATCTGCAGTGAGGGAATGGTCGCTGTCATCATAATAGGCTGTCGGAATCATATTTCCTTTGTTCCATTCATTGGCGGCTGTAATTATTTCTTCCGGTGTAATTGATTCATCCAGCAGCCAGTAGCAGGAAAGCAATATCGTCCTGTAATCCGTGTCGAGATAAAGTGTCAATGCTGTCCATTCTGGATCGATGATGACTGTTGATTCATCAATAGCGTAGGTGTCAGGATAGTATCTTGAGATGAGCGATGCTAATTTCTCTGCGCTTATATCCTGATCTGAGATTATCGCAGCGGAAAGCACTGCTGACATGAGTAATAATGCGATGATGACTGTAAGCTTTCTCATGATTTCATCGTATCATCAAAGGCCATTGTTTCTACTTTTTTCTTTTCTGCCTTGCCGCTTTTGCCGTTTGTCTATATCTTACAGTTTGGCAGTTATCTGCTTTTACAAATGAAGAAGGAGAAAATATAGATATGGCAAAGCAGCTTCAGTTCAATGAAGAGGCAAGGAAGTCTCTCGTAAACGGTGTAGAGAAAATCTCCAAGGCTGTAATGACAACCCTTGGACCGAAGGGAAGGCTTGTTCTTCTTGATAAGAAATACGGTGCACCTACAGTTACAAAGGATGGTGTATCCGTTGCTCGTGAGATTGAGCTTGAGGATCCGTTCGAGAACATGGGTGCTCAGCTTCTCAAGGAAGTCGCAGCTAAGACAAACGATGTAGCAGGCGATGGTACAACAACAGCTACCGTTCTTGCATGGTCCATTACAAAGGAAGGCATGAAGAGCGTTGCAGCAGGTGTCAGCCCGATGGGAATCAAGAAGGGTATCGACAAGGCTGTAGAGGATGCAGTTGGTGTTATCAAGAAGGAAGCAAAGATGATCCAGGACAAGGAAGAGATTGCTCAGGTTGCTTCCATTTCTGCAAATAACGATAGAACAATCGGCGATGAGATCGCAAATGCTATGGATAAGGTCGGCAAGGACGGAGTCATCACAGTCGAGGAGTCCAAGACTATCGAGACAACTGTTGATTTCGTAGAAGGCATGCAGTTCGATCGCGGTTATCTTTCAGCATATTTCTGCAACAACAGAGATACCATGACAGCTGTTCTCGACAATCCGTACATCCTTATCTATGACAAGAAGATTTCAGCAATGAAGGATCTTCTTCCGCTTCTTGAGAAGGTTGCACAGTCCGGTAAGCCGCTTCTCATCATCGCAGAGGATGTCGATGGAGAGGCTCTTGCAACACTCGTTCTCAATGCAGTACGTGGAACACTCAATGTAGTTGCTGTAAAGGCTCCTGGCTTCGGCGACAGAAGAAAGGCAATGCTTGAGGATATCGCAATCCTTACAGGTGGACAGGTTATCACAGAAGAGCTTGGAATGAAGCTTGAGAATGCAGATATCTCAATGCTTGGAAGAGCAAAGAACGTAAAGGTGGAGAAGGAGAACACGACAATCATCAATGGCGCTGGTTCTTCCGATGCTATCCGCGACAGAATCGCACAGATCAAGATGCAGATCGAGGATTGCACATCTGATTACGACAGAGAGAAACTTCAGGAGAGACTTGCTAAGCTTGCAGGCGGTGTTGCGGTTGTAAACGTCGGTGCAGCTACGGAGGTCGAGCTCAAGGAGAAGAAGCACAGAGTAGAAGATGCTCTCAGCGCAACTCGTGCTGCTATCGAAGAGGGTGTTATCCCTGGTGGTGGAGTTGCCCTTGTTCAGGCAGTCAATGAGCTTTCCAAGAAGGACCTTTCCGCTCTTACAGAGGAAGAGAAGGTTGGATACAGAATCGTTATCCGCGCTCTTGAGGAACCAATCAGACAGATTGCAGAGAATGCTGGTGTTGATGGATCCATCATCGCTGACAAGTGCAAGAACGAGAAGCAGGGTGTTGGTTTCGATGCCAATGCAATGAAGTGGGTCAACATGGTTGAAAGCGGAATCATCGATCCTGTTAAGGTAACACGTTCTGCTCTTCAGAATGCAGCTTCAATTGCTTCACTCATCCTCACAACAGAGTGTGCAGTAACAGACATCCCAGCTCCAGAGCCGGCAGCTCCGGCACAGGGCATGGGTGGCGGAATGATGTAATAACATCACAGAGCGGCAGGCAACTGCCGCTTGTTTTTTACCATGACAATACGCAAAGCAGAAGAAAAAGATATAAAAGCGATTACAGCAATCTGGAATGAAATCGTAAGAGAAGGGAACGCGTTTCCTCAGGATAAGGAACTATCGGAAGAAGATGCGTATTCTTTCTTTTCTTCTCAGAGTTTCACGGCTGTCGCAGATGATGAAGGTACAATCGTGGGTTTGTACATCCTTCATCCGAATAATGTCGGAAAGTGTGGTCATATAGCTAATGCAAGTTATGCAGTGACAGCTGGAATGAGGAACAGACATATAGGAAGAGCGCTTGTGGAGCATTCTCTCATAAAAGCCGGAGAACTTGGCTTCAGAATTCTCCAGTACAATGCAGTTGTCCGTACGAATACAAGTGCAAGGAAGCTGTATGAAAGCCTCGGATTCGTTTCTCTGGGAATCATTCCCGGCGGATTCAGAATGGATGATGGACACTATGAAGATATCGTTCCATATATCCATCTACTATGAAAACGGGTGCCTCTCCAGCACCCGATCTGATCACCTGTTATCGTAATCATCATTTGATTTATCGTTGCTTCCCTTGATGGTGAGCTTCACGTTCTTCATCTCCTGATTCTTCACAGCCTTTATGATTCCGAACTCATCAGCTGTGATCGAGACATTCTCCATTATGAGATTCTGTATCGGCTGATCATCATATCCTTCGATGTTGAAAGCTCTGCTGCGACCGCTGTAATCAGGGGTGAGGGAAGCTGTTATATTCTTCAATAGAACATTCTCAACAAGCGTATCTGGAACATCCTCTGGAATCTGTTCCAGAAGCTTCTTCCAGTGATCCGGTATCTCCTTCAGCCTGTATTCCTCCGGCAGCGTGCAGATGGAGTAACCCCTGTTCCAGTCAAGACAGATATGAACAGGATAACGGACGTTTATCATCTTAAGATCTGTCGCGATTACATTCCTTATATACCCGCGTCTCGGGTGGGATGATTTGATTCTGAATCCGCAGTCGGTGTTCTCGAATGTCAGGCCTCTCAGGACTATGTCGTGGATTCCTCCTGATATCTCGCTGCCGATCGTGACACCGAATCCGGAAAGGATATGGCAGTTCTCTACAGTTACATGATGGCATGGCCTTCCGATTCTGTATCCATCCGCATCTCGACCGGACTTTATACAGATTGAGTCATCATTTGTATTTGTCGTGCAGTTTCTGACGATGACATCTGATGATGAATCGATGTCGATGCCATCCGTGCTTGGTCCGTGAGGATCGCCTGCATTTATGAATACGTTATCGATTACCACATGCTCGGAGTAGAGCACATGTAGATTCCAGAATCCCGGTTCGGAGGAAATAAGGTCCTTTATCGTGATATTCCTTGAATTCATTACTACGATGTTTCGCAGTCTTCTGCAGTCATAATCAGCCGCCCATCTCAGACCTTTTGCATCGTATTCACCTCTGTATCCGGATTTTTCATCCTCCCCCCAGTATTTATCCCACCAGTAGCGTCCCTGACCGGAAATCATTCCTCTTCCTGATATCACGACATTCTCAGCATCGTTAACGTTGAGGATTCCTGGATATGCTTTCATCTCGATACCCGCAATACGCGTATCAATTATCGGATACTCCTTCTCATCCGTCGTTCCGATAAGCTCAGCGCCATCTTCAAAGATGACATTCATATTGCTCCTGATGAAGATAGAAGCGGTAAGGTATTTTCCTTTTGTGATGACAAGGGTTGCATTATCATCATGAGCTTTGTCGATTATCTTCTGAAGGCTTTCAGTTACAATGGTCTTTCCATCTGCCTGGATAGAGTCGGTTCTGTATTCTTTCATGAGAATACAGTAACACCTAACGATGTTTTGTGCATTAATTTCTGTCTTTCCATAATATAACTCATCTAGATAAGAGTAAAAATATTTTCTTCATTACAATTTGTTAAAATATAAATAATTATTTTTGCTAAAAGTTTGTTTATCCAGATTCTGTCCTGATAAAAAGCTGACCAAAAACGCGACTAAAAGCGTATTTATATATGAAGGCCGGAATGAGGTAAGCTTCTGGAGCCCTGACCGGCCAGGGACTTCTGACAGACAGAATCCTTGGATTCTTGCACCGCAGTACGGTGGACGTAAGCTTTCGCATCCTGATGGACTCCGGAAGCGCCTCTTTACCGGTCTAAGTAGAAATCAACCGACAAGGAGGGGTCTATGAGCACATAGAAACAATAGTATTGTGTTCACGGTAATTGGCTTGCTGATTGCCGTTTCGAATAGAAATAGATAGCCGTCCCGCTTTTTGCCGAAGTTAAGACGGCTGTCTGACTAACGGATGAAGCTACCGTCCATCGCGGTGCTTCTTTACGTCTTTATCTTCATGTATCTGGAGAATATTGTCAAATCGATTATGTAATAGGGGGATGAAGATTTCCCTATAAGAACCTGCAGCATCCTCATAATCCTTGACGCTGTTTGCTTGTAGATGCTACTTTTCGGTTAAGACTTCAAAGTGAGGTATTCTATGGAAGGACAGATGATGACTACGATCATCACATTTGTACTTATAATCCTTATTTTCTATTTCCTCATAATCCGTCCGCAGAAGAAGAGGGATAAGGAGACTAAAGCAATGCTTGCCGCCATGAAGAAGGGTGACAAGGTCGTTACTATCGGAGGAATCCACGGCACCATTGTTGCTGTAAAGGATCAGACTGTTGTAATCAAGGTCGATGATTCTGCTCGTATCGAATTCTCAAAGAGCGCAATCTCCTCTGTCGTGAATAAGGATGCTCAGAAGACTGCTCCGAAGAAGGAGAAGCAGGAAAGCATTCCTGAGGAGACAAAGGAAGAGGCTCCGAAGGGAGAAGCTGGTTCTATCGGAGAGCCTGAGAATAAGGATAAGGAATAATTTCCTTAAGCTGATGATTATGCCGGAGGAACTATCTTCCGGCTTATTTTATTGCCATGAAGAAAACAGGACGTATTCTCCTCATCCTTCTTGTTATTGTGGTTTCCACTCTGCTTCTGTATCCGACGATCAAATGGTATATGTTCGTTCCGGAAAGCACAAAGAGAGCCGCAGCGGGGAGCAATGAGGATATAAGGGAATATGCGATGGGGCAGGCTGTAAACGGCGTGAA
>JADIMF010000134.1 GCA_017694915.1 Candidatus Ornithospirochaeta stercoravium | reverse complement strand
CTGTGATGAAATCCTCCGTGATTTCTATCTTCATGTTCTTCCTGTCGAAGAAAGCTGTCCTGATGTATTTATCGAGGCCTCTCTTTTTCTCAAATGCGGCAGTGATATCAAACGAAGCTCTGTTCTCATCAAGGATCAGGGTCTTCCCGCAGAATTCCTTTCCATCATGTTCCTCAAGGGGTGGAAAACTCACCAGATTATGGTAGGAGCTCCTCATTGGAAGGAGAGTGTACCTGTCTTTTGAGAATGTTGTCTTCGTGTATGTCTCCACCCCGATATCTATAAGGCATGGAGTGCTTCCTTTATAAAGTATGAAGCTTCCGACATCGTTGTGGTTGTGGCTTTCCCCGTTATTGCCCCCTTTGATCGCGAACGTTATGCCTCTCTCCCTGTAGATTCCAAGGCCGAGGCCCGGGAAGGAAGTGAACGAAGGTTTTTCGATTATATGCTCCTTCTTGCTTTCATCCATGATTTCATCATGATTTGTGAGAGCAAGGTACATATAGAAGAGATTGTAGTTGTTGTCTTCTTCTCTCCATGAGTACTTTGCATAGTCAGAAGCAGCATGATGCATCATTGCGTCGCTTCCGACAGCTTTAGCAAAGAGATACTCCCTTGCCCCGAGACGGCCGGCCTTTGGAGAGCAATCTGCGAAATTGAGATATATGTCATCTGCGACGTGGACTTTCTCGACATATTCAGCCATGGCTTTTATCTTGTCATTGCCGAATACATCTGCAAGGTCCTTTCCAGTAGCAAGCGATATGACGTGAAGCGCTCCCCAGAGTGCAAGTGCAGCGGCATGGTAATAAGAGGCGCCTTCATCGCATCCTCCGTCATCTGGATATGACGAGATATAGAGATCTAGCGTTGAGATAGCAGTCTTCAGCACCTTTCTCTTCTCCTTTTCTGAAAGATCGAGAGTGAGAAGAGAGAGAAGCACATTCTGCGTGCACCATGGTGACCAGTTGTTCATGTCTCCATCATTTCCCATCCACCAGAAATGATCCGTCATATATGGTTCGAGGATGCGGGTACGGATGGCATGTTCAGCGTCCTTGATGAGAATCGGGTTGAGTTTGTCTTTCAGAAGAGAGATTGCTACGGCAAGTACTTCTCCTGTCTCGCACTGGAAGAGATCGAGAATCGGACGCTCCGTAAGCGGCACCTCTGGCTGAACAGCGTCTCTTATGTATGAATTATGTGCGGGAATCGTCCATACAGGTTCCGATAGGATTGACCATATCCCATCTTCGATCGCATCGATATATTTCCCATCTCCTATAGCCGCTTCCCTTATCGTAAGCTCGGAAAGCATCCTCCTTTTCTGGAAATACGGAGTCTGGAATCTTTCCCTGTTTCCGGTTCTCGCGAAGTCCTTGTAAAGGGAGAGTGGAAGATATGGAAATCCTGTTTTTGAATCCTCTTCGGCCCTCGCTTCGAGTTCTTTCTTTATCTTTTCAGGAAGTGCTTTCAGCGGCTCGAAGGAGAATATGATTCTCCTTACATCGGGATTCCTGCCTACAGCACTATCAATCAAGCCAGCCATAACATGCTCCTTCAATGGATGCAGTGAAACTGCACCAATATAATATAGCATTTTTAATCAAAACGAGGGGCGATTATATAGAGCAGGACAGCCGATGGGATGTATAAAAACATCAGAATGGAAAGAAATCTTACAACGGGAAGCGTTCTTGGAAATGTAATCTATTTCTCGCTTCCTTATCTGCTTTCATATTTTCTTCAGACTCTCTATGGAATGGCCGATCTTTTCATCATCGGACAGTTCGAAGGTGTTGCAAGCACGACAGCTGTTTCCATCGGTTCTCAGGTGATGCACATGCTTACTGTCATGATCGTTGGGCTTGCCATGGGTTCCACCGTCTCGATAGGGCAGGCTATAGGCGGTAATGACAAAAGGAAGGCCTCTCTTGATATAGGCAACACGGTAACGCTTTTCATGATGCTGTCTGTCGCGCTTACCATAATTCTCCTTATTCTTGCCGATTCGATAGTCTCTGTCATGTCGACGCCGGAAGAGGCTGTTGCAGGTACTCTCGATTACCTTACGGTCTGTTTCATCGGTATTCCATTTATCACGGCATATAACATCATCAGCTCGATATTCCGTGGCATGGGAGATTCCAGAAGTCCTATGTACTTCATCGCAGTCGCCTGTGTTTCGAATATCATTCTCGATTATATCTTCATGGGCGCTCTCCATATGGGACCTGTAGGCGCGGCGCTTGGAACAACGCTTTCCCAGGCTGTCAGCGTAGTGATTGCGCTTATTGTCATAAGAAGGAAGAACAGCGGGATAAAGCTTGAGAAAAGCGATTTCAGACCGAACGGAATCGTGATGAAGGATATTCTCGGTATAGGTGTGCCCATAGCTCTTCAGGATGGTTTCATTCAGGTATCATTTATACTCATAACGATCATTGCAAACAGAAGAGGACTCAATGATGCGGCGGCTGTTGGTATCGTCGAGAAGATCATCAGCTTCCTGTTCTTAATACCATCTTCAATGCTGAGTACAGTCTCCGCTCTTGGTGCGCAGAATATAGGAGCGCACAAGAATGAAAGGGCAAGGCAGACTCTTTATTATGCTGCTTTGATAGCCTCTCTTTTCGGACTAGCGGTTTCAATCATCATGCAGTTCGCAGCAGATTCTGTTGTTTCCCTCTTTACGGATGCTTCAGATCCTGAAGGTGCCATGGTCATTCAGCTTGGCGGGCAGTATATGAGGGGCTATGTATGGGATACGCTTTTCGCTGGTATTCACTTCAGTTTCAGCGGTTATTTCTGTGCAATAGGGAAGTCTCTTCTTTCTTTCCTGCATAATATAATCGCGATAGTTCTTGTAAGGATTCCAGGGGCATATATGGCATCGCTCATGTTCCCCGATACGTTGTTCCCGATGGGACTTGCTACGACTGCAGGTTCTTTCCTTTCGGTGATAATCTGTGTGATAGCTTTCATGATTCTCTTGCGGAAGGAGAGGAAGAACACAACCTATTGATATTCTCCCGAATACCTGCTATTTTCTTACAAGTCAATAGACGTCGGGCCTTTAGCTCAGCGGTTAGAGCAAAGGACTCATAATCCTTGGGTCGTGAGTTCAAACCTCACAGGGCCCATCTTAAGACACAAAAGGTGATACAAAGCCTTTTC
>JADIMF010000133.1 GCA_017694915.1 Candidatus Ornithospirochaeta stercoravium | reverse complement strand
GGTAAGACCGACGCCTTCTGCTATTATGAATGCGAACCAGACATTCTCCAGTATCCCTGTAGAAGCAAGCAGTGCGGAGACCGGCAGAAGTACGGCAAGCTGTCTTACGATTGACACTATCATTGAAGCATATCCGATACCTGTTGCTTGGAACATTGATGTGAGACTGATTGAAACAGCTGCAGGGATGAAACAGAGGGATATGATTCTCAATGCTGGCTTTCCGATTCTGTCCATATCTGCTGAAGCTGCGAAGAACGAGAGAAGTACTTCAGGAAGCAGCTGGAAGATGAGGAAGCCGATGATCATCACGCACACAGATATGATAAGTCCAACCTTCAGTGTCTTCAGCATTCTTTCCTTCTTCTTCGCTCCATAGTTGAATGCGATGATTGGGATCATACCGGTCTGGAGACCGAAAACAGGCATGAATATGAATGACTGGAGCTTGAAATAAACACCGAGGACGGATACAGCTGTTGCGGAGAATGCGATGAGAATCGAATTGAGCGCGCTTACCATCACGGTGCTGACGCTGTTCATTATGATTGTAGGAACACCGACAGCATATATTTCCTTGATGATCTTTCCTGATGGCCTGAATGTTTTGAAAGCGAATGATATCCTCACGAACTGGTTCTTGCTTACAAAATAAAGCGCAGCGAACATCGAGACAATCTGTCCGAGTACCGTGGCGATTGCCGCTCCGCTTACGCCCATGTCGAATACGAAGATGAATACAGGGTCGAGTATTATGTTCGTGATAGCTCCCATCGACTGTGTGATCATAGGGTGTATTGAATCGCCAGTTGCCTGCATTATCCTTTCAGCTGTGATGTCGATGAATATTCCGAAGGAGAAAATGAGACAGATACCAGCGTAATCGACGGAGAGCTTGAGAAGCTCTGGATCGTCTGTGAATAGTGATAGGAATGGCCGTGTTCCGAATATACCGAAAAGAGCAAAGGCAAGCCATGTGATTATAGCAAGGAATATGCCGTTATTCGCCGCCATCTCGGCCTCATTGTGCTTTTTCTCCCCGAGCTTTCTTGCAAGATAGGAGTTTACACCGACTGCTGTACCTATGCCGAACGCAATCATGAGATTCTGCAGAGGGTATGCAAGCGATACTGCAGTAAGGGAAGCCTCTGATA
This sequence comes from Candidatus Ornithospirochaeta stercoravium, assembly GCA_017694915.1. Classification (GTDB taxonomy): domain Bacteria; phylum Spirochaetota; class Spirochaetia; order Sphaerochaetales; family Sphaerochaetaceae; genus Ornithospirochaeta; species Ornithospirochaeta stercoravium. The sequence goes on along the minus strand of JADIMF010000133.1, from coordinate 5,387 downwards.
CTCTTGCTACGAAGATTGAATCAACGACATTGTAAAGAGCCTGGATGAGCATGCTGAGCATCAATGGAAGCGATAGCTTCATGATAAGTTTCGGGATAGGCTCGTATCCCATTATATTCTGCTTGACTTCTGTTTCCATGATGTTGGTTTTATCGGATATGGAAATATATTGCAACTCACTTTCATGTTGTTGCCAGAGAAGGGCTGGACATATAAAATTCAGGATTGGAGGCAGAGCATGATAGTTTCCAAGTTCGGCGGCAGCAGTGTCGCGGATGATAATCAGATCAGGAAAGTCAAGGCTATCCTTGAGAGTGACGAAAGACGTAGGATTGCGGTTGTTTCCGCGCCTGGAAAGAGAAATAAGGAAGATCAGAAGATCACCGACCTGCTTTATAAATGCAACAGCATGGTTCAGAAAGGACAGACATGCCGTCCGGTCTTCAATGAGATCTCAAAGCGCTTTGTTCAGATTGCACAGAAGCTTCATATTGATGATGTAAAGATTTCCGAGAAGCTCGATGACATAAGATGCATGATCGATGCCGGGCGCGGTGCTGATTATGCCGCATCCAGAGGTGAGTATCTTTCTGCCCTCATCATCAGTGAATTCCTCGGATGGGAATTCCTCGATGCACAGGATGTGATTGTGATTAATCAGGATTCGACTGTGAACGAGGCAACATACAAGAAGCTTGCAGAGAAGCTCGATCCGGAAAAGAATTATGTAATACCGGGATTCTACGGGGAAACTGAGCAGGGCGTGCTGAAGACATTCACCCGCGGTGGTTCTGATATCACGGGTTCAATTGTCGCCAGAGCTGTTAATGCAGAGCTTTATGAGAACTGGACCGATGTTTCTGGAATCTACCGCGCAGATCCCCGTATCGTTGAGAATGCGGAGGTTATCCCTGAGCTTTCGTATAAAGAGGTTAGGGAGCTTTCAGATGTAGGTGCGACTGTATTCCATGAAGAGGCCATCGCTCCGATTTACGGCATCGGTATTCCAATCGTTGTGAAGAACACGAATAAGCCAGAAGATCCGGGCACGAAGATCATCGATGCTGATGATGTGAAAGGACCTTGCGGTGTTTCAGCTCGCGGTGGTCTTTCGAGAATCAGGCTGAGAAAGCTCATGCTTTTCAAGAAGTACGGTATGAGACATGCTCTTCTTACAATGCTCCATATATTCGGAATAAGGCCATGCTATTCGCTTTTCGGAATAGACAGCATTGTCTGGTTCTTTGATTCGAAGATGGCGAATGACAGTGTCTGTCAGGCCATGTGCGAGCGTCTTACAAAGGAGTTCGGGCTTGACTCGATAACAGTCGATCATGGGCATGCCATTCTCGGTATCGCAGGTGGTGAGATGGATTCTTCCGATGTCTACCTCGATGCTGCAATGACACTTCGCGAGAACGGTATTGATACGACATTCGTGAATTACGGTTCTTCCGATGCTTCTGTTCTCATAGGTATAAAGGAAGAGCAGGCAGCAGAGGCTGTTAAAGCTGTATACAATAAGCTTTTCTGATATATAGAAAATAGAATTAAAAGGGCAGGGTTGCGTTGATGCATTCCTGCCTTTTCTTTTCCTGCTGATTTAGACAAAAAATGCAGCTACCGAAATAGCTGCATTCCCTTAGGTAGCAATCCTTAGCGGATTCTGACTTCTGTATCGAGATCGAAGAATCTTGCCTTCTCCATATCTACGATAAGAGCTACCTTCTCATCCGGTTCAGGGATAACGGAAGGATCGATCTTTCCGACAACCTTTGCCTTGGATGTGGATACATAAACCTGAGTCTCTGATCCAAGTGGCTCAACAACGGATACGTGACCGTTGATTGTCTTGCCAGGAATCTCCTGATGTGAGAACTCAACATCCTCAGGTCTGATACCGAAGGTTACTTCCTTGCCAACATATGGCTGGAGGAACTTAGCCTGTGCAGGTGTTACCTCGAGGCGGAATGTACCTTCATCTACATATACCTTGTCACCTTCCTTAACAACCTTGGTAACAAGGAAGTTCATAGGTGGTGATCCGATGAATCCTGCTACAAACTTGTTATCAGGCTCGTTGTAAAGCTCCATTGGTCCACCAATCTGCTGGATAACACCAAGCTTCATAACAACGATCTTGTCAGCCATTGTGAGAGCCTCAACCTGATCGTGTGTAACGTAGATCATCGTTGCCTTAAGTCTGTTGTGAAGACCGGAAATCTCTGCTCTCATCTGAACTCTGAGCTTAGCGTCGAGGTTTGAGAGCGGCTCATCGAAGAGGAAGACCTTCGGCTTGCGGACGATAGCACGACCTACAGCAACACGCTGTCTCTGACCACCAGAGAGAGCCTTTGGCTTTCTGTCAAGAAGTGACTCGATGTCGAGGATCTTTGCAGCTTCCTTAACGCGCTGATCGATCTGATCCTTCGGGAACTTCCTGATCTTGAGACCGAATGCCATGTTATCGTATACGGTCATGTGAGGATAGAGAGCATAGTTCTGGAATACCATTGCGATGTCTCTGTCTTTCGGTGGAACGTCGTTCATAAGCTTGCCGTCAATGTACAGCTCGCCTGAGGAGATGTCCTCAAGACCAGCGACCATTCTGAGTGTTGTGGACTTTCCACAGCCTGACGGGCCTACGAGAACAACGAATTCCTGATCCTTGATGTCGACGTTGACGTTATCAACAGCCTTGACTCCGCCATCGTAGATCTTGCAGATATTCTTAAGTAATACTTCTGCCATTCATTGCTCCTTTGTTTTGGATACTTCAATGCTAAGCCCTCCAAAGTGCAGAAGTAAAGGATAATCTTCAGATTTATCACTTGTTTTTTGGCAAAATATACCCCAAAATACTGTTTTGGTGACCAAATGAACTTTTTTAGTCAAAAAAAGGAAAGATGCCGAAGATATATACCGAAGAAGAGAAGAGAAATATAAGGAACGCACTGAGAAGAGAGGCGGGGATATGCCTGGATAAATATGGCGTGAGAAGGACTACTGTTGACGAGCTTGTCAGACGTGTCTCGATCCCAAAGGGTACCTTCTATCTTTTCTATGCTTCGAAGGAGGAGCTTTTCTTCGATATCCTCATTGCTTTTTTTGATGAGATAGAGAGGACTTACCCAGAGATGCTTCAGGAGCTTGATGAGAACCATATAGTGACAAGCCTTACTGACATCTTCTTCTCAATCATGATGAAGTTCTATAAGGAGGGGCTCTACAGATTCCTTGACGGGTCGGAGCTTGAACTCGTGCTCAGAAGACTGCCTGATGGCTCTGTAGATAAAATCAGGATGACTACTCGCAGCGTCCTTCACGAACTTTTTTCCTATTTCGCGATCGAGGATGAGGATGACATAAAGTCATTCACGGCAGGTTATGAAGCCCTTTTCTATCTTCTGAAAGATGGGGAGAAGATCCCTGATATAGAAAAAACCCTCCGATTTCTCATCAGAGGGCTTGTATTACAGATGGTGGAGTGATTATTCCGCTTCTTTCTCCTTGCCATCTTCTTCAGAGGATTCCTCTGCAGGCTCATCTGCTTTCTCGACTATTGCTTCCTCAATTCTCCTGTCCTCTATCTTTGTGACATGTATCTTGAGTCCGTTTACGGTAACATCGAGTTCTGTGCCATCCTCCGGAATCTGTGAAAGGGTGGAAAGGACCATTCCTCCGATAGTGTCATAATCCTCGTTCTCTTCAATCTCTATTCCCGTCTCATCTGAGAAATCGGAAAGGAGGAGGGAACCGCTGACTTTCCATACGCCATCGCCGATTTTTGTTATCTCTGCTTCTTCCTGAGGATCGAACTCATCATAGATATTGCCGACAATCTCCTCCAGAAGATCCTCAAGCGTTATGATTCCGACGCTCTGGCCATACTCGTCTACGACGATAGCGATATGAGTCTTCTTCTCCTGCATGTCAGAAAATAGCTTATCAGCATGAATTGAGTCAGGAACCATATAAGCAGGTCTCAGAAGCTCTTCAACGCTTTTATGCTCACCTGAATTGAGGTTTATGAGGAAATCACGGGCATTGAGTATTCCGAGGATATCGTTCTTGTCGTCACCATAGACAGGGAATCTTGAAAGGCCTGAATCCTTGATAGTGTCGAGGATTTCAGTAGATGGTGTATCGACCTGGAATGATACGACATCGGGTTCCCTTGTCATGATCTCGGTTACACTGATGTCATTGAATTCGAATACATTCTGTATCCATTCCTTCTCATCTTCCTCTATTGAGCCTGATTCGCCGCCTGCATCCACCATCAGCTTGATATCATCCTCTGTTACGGAATCATCCTTCTGTCCATCCTTGATGCGGCAGATGCGGAGAACGAGGTTGGTGGAAGCTGTGAGCAGCCATACAACCGGGCGCATTATCTTTGCTGTTACGGAAATGACGCCTGATGAGAATTTCGCGACTGCAAATGACTTCTGCTGTGCAACTCTCTTCGGTACAAGCTCTCCGAATATAAGCGTGAAGAACGAGATGATGAGGGTGATTATGATAATCGAAATCGTCCCGGATACGCCTGTGGGAAGTCCAATCTTCTCGAAAAGCGGTCTGATGTAGACTGCGAGGTTGTCTGCAGCGAATGCAGAACCAAGGAAGCCTGCAAGCGTGATTCCGATCTGAATAGTTGAAAGGAAGCTTGTAGGATTCTCAGCCATCTTCAGAAGCTTCGGGGCATATTTATCGCCATCCTCGGCCATCTTCTTGAGTTTCGTTGTGTTCAGTGAAACAACTGCAATCTCCGTCGCTGCGAAGAATGCGTTTATTGCTATAAGTATAATCTGCAGTAATATCTGCTGTGCTAATGACATTTATGAATCTCCTTTGAATTTATGGTCTCTGATTGTGTTTTTCCATCAGAGGAGGAGCTTCATAATAATCCTGGATAAATGCGGAGGCACTTCCGGATCTTCTGTTAAGCGTTTACTGCCAGGGCCATCGTCCACTTGCTGTTTTAAATCCTTTGCACATTCCGTGCGAGTGAATTAACTTCAATAATAATCATTACATCCCGACAGCGTCAATTGTTTCAGATGTCTGTGCCTTTGTTTTACTTTTCGGTTACAGAATTGAAACTCAGGAAACTTACACCTGTGTTCCAGATACTGTAAAAACTGCATATCTGGTAAGCAAATGCACAACAGATGAAATCAAGGAAGAATGTTTTGTAACCTTATATGCATATGATTGTTTATGTTATGTGAGGTAGGTAAGAAGGATATGCAGTTGAAACGGCTTTTCTGGACGATAATCGGAGCTGTGATGCTTATCTTGCTTGCCTGCAAGAACGGGTAGCAGAGTTTTCTTCATAAAAACAAGAACTATTTCAGCTTTCCACCTCAGAAATGGGGTGGATT
>JADIMF010000016.1 GCA_017694915.1 Candidatus Ornithospirochaeta stercoravium | reverse complement strand
GACAATGATGAATACTATGTCTCCATGGCTGTCGCCTGGGCACTCACAACCTTCTATATGGATGACAACAGCATAGATAAATGGTTTGGTAGAATCTCTCAGGAAACACTCAAGAGAACTCAGCAGAAGATACGGGACTCAATACGGGAAAGAAAGCCAAAGCAATAAAATGCCTATCTGATCTTTGCTTCAGTTCAAAGAATTCTCTGCTTTAAGCTTCTTGACATTCTCTACCGAGAGACCGGAAATGTAGGCAATCTCATCAATTGTGTATCTATGTTTCTTATTCAAGAGCAAGTGAAGAGCCGCCCTTCTCGCAACTCTTTCTTCTCCGATTCTGATTCCTTGTTCGAGACCTTCTTTGACGCCTTGTTCAATAGCCTGTTTGATACCTTCATTGACTCCTTGCTTCCAAAGATCTTCCATTGCTTTACTCATAAATACCCCCTAATTATTTATAAATATAGTTATTCCAGAAAAATAGAATGAATTAGATTACTGCATCCGATTTTCAGTCTCAAGCTTCCTTATTTCTTCTATTGAGAGACCGGAGATATCAGCAATTTCATCGACTGCATAGTTACGTTTCTTATCTAAAAGCATTCGAAGCGCAACTTTTGTTGCCTTCTTCTCCTCTCCTATCTCAATTCCTTGTTCTATTCCCCGCTCAATTCCCTGTTCAATCCCTTGCTCAACCCCCTGCTTCCAAAGATCTTCCATTGCCTTGCACATAATCGCTACACCCTCCTTGCTTTCCTTAAAGAATCTTGCCCTATCTGCCAGTACATTATAATGCATCTTGCCCGGTACGAGGGCAGGAGAAATCCTGCATCAGAAGACCAATCGGCGAAGAATCCCTAAAAGCTCCATTCACATAGACAATATGAGAACCATCACCAAATCTTCTTCCTGATTTCAGGATACAACGTTCTATCTGATACACAGCCTCTCCATCACCCATGACATCATTCTCAGTTATAAAAATGACATAAGTCTCAGGAAGCTTTTCGAAATCATCTCCTTTATCAAGGATGTTTGCATCAATCATGCTGCTGTTGTATCTAGCTCTTCGAGAATTCGCTCCTCTGCTATCTCGTTGTATTTCAATATTGTATTTCTTCCCATCAGCATCTGTAGCTAGAACATCAAGCCTTACAGATCTATCCAGAAGATTCGCCAGGAATACCTGTGTTCTCACATCAAGAACAACAAGATCAGGCACCTCTAGGACAATACGAAGTACAAGTTCAACACATTCAGGATTTTCTTCAAAACATTTCGTGAAGAAATCATCATCAAGAAGACAGAAATTTCTAAGCCTTTCCAGATTTTCACGCTGTATTCTGACAGGAATACCCGCTGGCGCACTATTTTTCATCATGAATCTTCCCCTATGCAGACAAGATATCATGAACTCCAAAATCGAGCAAATTATTTTTTTTCGAAAAAGTATATTTCTGTTGACACATGTTTCTATATTTAGTAATGTTACTGCATAAAGTAACATAAAGGAGCTGAATATGGAAAACTTAGTCAATAAAGGAATAAACACAGAGAATCTTCCTAACAAGGAAGGATACTTCGGAGAATACGGTGGATCATACCTTCCTCCTGCACTTGAGAAAGTCATGAAGGAAGTCGAGGAAGCTTATGAGAAGATCTCAAAAGATCCAACGTTCATTGCTGAGCTGAAAGACCTCAATGAGCATTTCACGGGACGTCCGAGTCCTGTCTATCATGCAAAGAGGCTTTCAGTAGCAGCGGGAGGGGCGGAAATATATCTCAAGAGAGAGGATCTCAACCATACAGGAGCGCATAAGATAAATCACTGTCTTGGCGAAGTTCTCCTAGCAAAGAGAATGGGGAAGAAAAAAGTAATTGCTGAAACAGGTGCAGGTCAGCATGGAGTCGCACTTGCAACTGCCGCAGCCCTCCTCGGTCTTGAGTGCGATATCTACATGGGCGAAATTGATGTAAAGAAGGAAGCACCGAATGTTTCGAGGATGAGAGTTCTTGGAGCTAAGGTCGTCTCCGTCACAAGAGGAACAAGGACACTGAAGGATGCAGTGGACGCAGCATTTGAGGCATATCTTGCAGATCCTGTCACACAGATATACTGCATCGGATCGGTTGTCGGTCCTCATCCGTTCCCGATGATGGTCCGTGATTTCCAGTCAATCATAGGAATGGAAGCAAGAGAGCAGATGCTCAGCTATGCAGGCTCTCTTCCTGACGCAGTTGTTGCATGTGTGGGTGGTGGTTCAAATGCTATGGGAATGTTCTCGGCATTCCTCGATGATAAAGATGTAAGCCTTTATGGTGTTGAGCCTGCAGGAAAAGGTCTAGATACGAACATGCATGCTGCGACTATCTCAAAAGGTACAGTCGGCATTCTTCATGGATTCAAATCACTCGTGCTACAGGATAAGGACGGGGAACCGCTTCCTGTATACTCGATAGCATCCGGCCTTGATTACCCAGGCGTAGGTCCTCAGCATAGTTATCTTCATTCTATCGGGAGAGTAAATTACAAGACCGCTACGGACAGGGAGGCTGTCGAAGCTTTCTATGCACTTTCAAGAATGGAAGGAATCATCCCGGCCCTTGAGTCCTCTCATGCTGTGGCATATGCGGTGAAGCTTGCAAAGGAACTCGGCAAGGGAAAGAAAATCCTCGTCAACCTCTCAGGCAGAGGCGACAAGGATATAGATTTCGTAATGGAACATTATCCGCTTGAGGAATACGAGCCTGAAGAGAACCTCAAAGATGGATACGACGAGTTCCTGAAGCATATCGGCGGAGAGAAGAACTGATTAGTCCTTTTCCGCAGCTTTCTTAAGAGGCACGAAGCCCCGTCCGAGGACTTCGTATGCCTCTGTTACGAATACGAAGGCTTTCGGATCTTCATCATGGATAATCTTCAGAAGATAATTGATCTGATGATTAGGTACGACAACAAGGAGCATCGAACGCGCCTTTGATGTGTAGATACCTGTTCCGTGGAATGCCGTTCCACCATGATGGAGCTCTGCTATTACCCTCCTTGCGATTTCAGGAACATGTTCCTCTGTGAAGATATATACAGATTTCGCAAGCTTCGTTCCGAAATTCATCACGACATAGTTCACAAGCTGGGACGAAAGATACATCGCTATTATTGCGAACATCATCGGCTGCAGGCCTAGGAATAATCCACCACCGCATACTACACAGGCATTGAAGATGAACTCAATCGAACCAACTGATATCGGGAAATAATGGGCAATAACCTGTGCAACGATATCCGTACCACCTGTATTGCACCCGCTCTTCATCGTAAGCCCGATTCCGACTCCCATCAGAACACCGCCATATATCGCAGAAAGAAGGACATTGATCGGCTCTGAGTAGTCAAGTATTCCCTGATAGCCAGTCATATGACCTATCAAGGTTGTCCAGAATGAAAGCAGAGTCGAACCGATAAGAGTCTTTATTCCGTATCTCCATCCGAATACTTTCATCCCTATGAGAATCAGAGGCACGTTGACGCACATCATCACGATACCCTGATCGAATCCGAAGAGATAGAAGAATATCGTACCGATACCTGTAGCACCACCACCGGTTATACGTGCCGGGGTGTAGAATAAAGCAGCTGCTATACCTGCAATAAGGGGACCGATCGCAAGGAAGATGAAATCAGAAGCCCTGCTGAATAAACGTATTTTCTTATCCATAAATAAAAAGAGAAAGTCCCTGCCCGGAGGCAGGGGCTGTGAATTATGCGTTTACTGTCTCATGAAGAACTTCGCGGACAGCACCAGGTGCCTTGATCATTCTTGCGAAGTAATCCATTACAAGCTTATCCATTCCGATGCTTCTGAGGTCAATACCGAAGATCTTCTCGTTAGAAAGGATATCACCGACATCAGGATTGCTGTCACCAAGCTTTATTCCCTTCACCTTCTCCTGCGCATATGCAAGAAGCGGATCTGCAGATGGCTCAAATGCCTTGCCTTCGTCATCAACACCCATTACATATCTCAGCCATGCGGCGAATACGAGAGGAATACATTTGAGAGTCTTAACATCGAGCTCTGGAGATGCGATATAAGCCTTTATCGTCTCACCGAACCTGATTGACAGCTTCTGTGATGTATCGGTTGCGATACGCTGCGGTGTATCAGGCATGAACGGATTAGGAATACGCTTCTCAACAACCTCATCAATGAAGTGCTTCGGCTCGATGATACCAGGATCGACAACCACAGGAAGACCTTCCTTGTATCCGATTGTCTTCACAAGCTTAACAAGATCCTCATCCTTCATCTCATCTGCGATAAGCGTATACCCGAGAAGGCATCCGAACACGGCAAGTGCTGTATGAAGAGGATTGAGACATGTGCAGACCTTCATCTTCTCAACCTTGTTCACCGTCTCACGATCTGTGAAATAAACACCGGAGTTCTCAAGTGCCGGGCGTCCGTTCGGGAAGTCATCCTCAATGACGAGATACTCACATTCCTCCGCATTAACGAACGATGCGATGTATGTGTGCTTGTCCGTCACGACGACATCTGTATCCTCATATCCATCCTTCTTGAGCATGGCAGCAACACCAGCATCGGGGCGCGGTGTGATCTTGTCAATCATCGACCATGGGAATGATACAGAAGGAGATGCAAGCCAGTCAGAGAAGCCCTGAGGTGCAAGGCCGTTCTTCACCCACTCTGCTGCGATTGTCGTAATCGCAAGTTCGATCTTCTCGCCATTATGTGAGCAGTTATCCATCGAAACAACAGCAAGAGGATACTTTCCGCTGTTATAGCGATGAAGAAGAAGCTCTGTAAGGCGAGAAAGGAACATCGTTCCCTTTCCAGGACCTGCTGCAAAATCTGCAACATAGCCAGGGAAATACTCTCCTGCCGGATTCTTCAGCGCATATCCCTTCTCCGTGATGGTGAATGAAATCATCTGAAGAGATGGGGAAGCAAAAATCTCCTTGAAGCGGTTCCAGCCTTCCGTGCTCTCATATGCACAAGGATAGGCCTCAGTAACCGTACCTACGATTCTCTTGTCAATCGAACCATTTGCCTTGAGAGTGACAAGAAGAGTGAGATTATCATATTTGTCATATATGTCGCTGATTATCTGATAATCAAAGCCCTCTCCTACTATGATTCCCTTATCGGAAAGGCCCTTCTCAACAAGCTCTTCCTGAAGACGTGCGGGGAAACCACGGAAGATATTTCCTGCTCCGAAATGCACCCAGATAGGAGCGTCATGAGTATTCTTCTTGAGCGCTTCCCTGTCATAAGAGATGTTCTTATATCCTTTTTCCTTCCATTCCGGGCTTTTCAGACCCTCATTATTCAATTTCATATTCTTCCTTCCTATTCATGAAATATTCCGGATGCTCCTCAATAAGAACATCTGTCTGGTACTTGAGCTTCGAAAGATGCTCCGTCTCGAGAGTTACGGCAAGCGCGAAATCCTTCAGTCTCAGAGCTTCGATAAGCTCCTCATGCTGTGCAATATTCTTCTCCAGTACGTCTTTCGAGCCCATGGAAAGAATCCTTACGCGTCTGTGGTTTCCTGTCTCTCTCTGGACAAGATTCCATATACGGGTAAGCTTGGTCGCCTCGAAGAATATCGAGTGCATGTCATCATCGGCATTATAGAATGCAACCGGATCAGAAGCCTCTGCAGCCTCCTTCTGAAGTGCGATGAAATACTCAAGCCGAGTAATATCAGATGGCTTCATATACTCACGGTATCTATCGATGACGCTCTTCTCCAGAGCAAGGCGGAAGAAGCATTCATCATCGACTCTTGAAAGATCTATCTTCGATACCCAGCATCCTCGCTGAGGCCTCATGACGATAAGGCCCTCTGCCCTGAGTCTCATCAATGCATCGCGCACCGGAGAGCGCGACACATCGAATTTCTCAGAGACTTCCGAAGCTGAGATTTCCTCACCTGGCTTCAGGCGGAGGAAGATGATCTGATCTTTCAGTTCATCATAAATAGCTTCGCTGGATGTCTGTCTCATTTTCCAAGCCTCTTCTCACTCTTATCGATAGCTTCCCAGAGTCCGAGGATGTATTCAGCACCAAGTGCTCTGTCATAAAGACCATAGCCAGGCATTGAGACCTCTCCCCAGATTGCTCTTCCGTGATCAGGTCTGATAGGTCCATCGAAACCTGTCTCATAAAGAGCACGTACGATCTCGTAAAGATCGAATGAACCATCAGCTGAAAGATGTGCAGCTTCCTCGAATACACCAGGAGCGAAGTGATGGAGATTCCTTACATGTGCGAAGTGGACACGGCCAGGAAGCGCTCTGATGATGCCAGGAAGATCATTCTCAGGATTGGTTCCGAATGAACCTGCGCAGAATGTGAGACCATTGAATGGTGAATCAACAGCCTTCATGACACGAAGGATCTTCTCCTTTGATGTGATGATTCTTGGAAGACCAAATACAGGCCATGCCGGATCATCGGGGTGGATTGCCATCTTTATGCCATATTTCTCGCAGACAGGCTGAATAGCCTTAAGGAAATAAACGAGGTTGTTGAAGAGAGTCTCCTCATCGACATCCTTATATGCCTCGAAAAGCTCCTTAACCTTAGAAAGTCTCTCCGGCTCCCAGCCCGGCATTACATATCCGTTGGAATTGGAATTCGTCTGATCGAAGAACTTCTGAGGATCGATTGAGTCAACGACCTTCTGATCATAAGCAAGAACAGTTGCTCCATCAGGTCTTGCCTTTGCAAGATCGGTTCTTGTCCAGTCAAAGACCGGCATGAAGTTATAGCAGACAAGCTTTATATCGCACTTGGCGAGATTCTCGAGTGTCTGGATATAGTTCTCGATGTACTTATCGCGGCTCGGTTTTCCAATCTTGATATCATCATGGATATTGACGCTCTCGATACCAGCGATGGTAAGTCCGGCATCCTCTACTTCCTTCTTAAGAGCCTGAATGCGCTCAATTGGCCAAAGCTCTCCTGCTGGAATGTCATAAAGTGTCGTAATAACGCCTTTTACGCCTGGAATCTGTCTGATCTGCCAGAGCTTTACGGAGTCAAACTTATCCCCGAACCATCTGAGTGTCATCTGCATAGTGTTTCTCTCTCCTTTTTGTGCAATGCTTTTTCGTGATATACTAATATACTAGAATAGGAAAGATTAACTGTAAAGGATATTCATTCACGAATCTGTACAAAAACTGCAGCGGATTGGCGGATTCCGGTATCCATACAAGTCCGGCGAATTGCAACATAGCGCCAAACCATATATCCTTTACACGGAGAGGAGATAATATGAGGATTACCATCTGCGAGAATAAAATCGAGCTCGGAGCTCAGGCCGCAGCCCTTGGAAGACATTGCATCAAGTCTACAATCGAGAAGCTTGGAAGGGCTAATGTAGCATTCGTAACAGGAACAAGCCAGCTTGAGATGCTCAAGGTTCTTAGAACAAAACCTATCCAGTGGGACAAGGTCAATGTGTTTCTTCTTGATGAATTCGTTGGACTTCCAGATGGGCACAAAGCTTCATCTGAGACATTCCTTAAGGAGAATTTCCTCGATTATCTTCCGACAATCGGATCTTTCCACCCTATCTCAAGGGCCAACAACGTAAAGGAAACACTTAAGAACCTGAATGCCCTTATGAAGGATTATCCGCTTGATGTTGTGTTCATCTGCATTGGCGAGAACGGGCATCTTGCATTCAATGATCCACCTGCAGATTTCGATGCAAGAGATCCTTATATCGAAGTGACACTAGAAAGGCGTTCAAGAAGGCAACAGGTTGGAG
>JADIMF010000132.1 GCA_017694915.1 Candidatus Ornithospirochaeta stercoravium | reverse complement strand
TTATTATATTGTAATTCTATAGATTTTTAACTTTTTCCATAGCCTTTTCAAAAGCAGCATCATCAGTTGTTCCGACTCCGAGGAATGTGAAATCGAGCTTGAGGTAATCAGCCATCTCCTTGAAAAGATTCCTAAGAAGTGCAAATTCCCTGTCATCATCCTCAGTAGCTCCATTGAGGACGACTGTGAGTTTCTTTCCTTCCCATTCCTTATGATCCATTGCATAGAGCCTGTCGATGACAAGCTTCATCTGAGATGTAACCTGCCACCAGTAGATAGGGGAGAAGAGAGCAATCTCATCTGCTTTTCTTATTCTCTCAAGAGCATCTGCCATATCATCCTTCTGAACGCAGATTCCGTTACCTTTCCCATGGCAGTATTCGCACGCCTTGCAAGGACCTGCCTTGAGAGAACGTGCATAGATTATCTCTGAATTTTCCTTTCTGCTGCTGTATGCTTCTGCAAGCCTGTCTGAATACATTCCCTTTCTGGGACTTCCTGCGATTACAACCGTCATAACCAAGCCTCCGCTATAATGATAGCAGAAAGCTGTGATATTGGTTAATGTGCGGATTGTTTCAGTCGGGCAAGCCGGATTTGAACCGGCGACCCCAAGTCCCCCAGACTTGTACGCTAAACCCCTGCGCTATTGCCCGAAATACGCCGAGTACAATAGCACATAGAAGGAACAGTGTCAAAAGGCTGTATGTTTATATTGGTAATCATATTACAATAAATATGTTGAATATTCTTCTTGACAAATATCTGCGGAATGAGCTAAAACGCAGAAAATTCAGTCATATGGGTTTCTTCTTTAGAAGAAAAGGGCAGAATGGCCTCGCTTGACACATGATTGAACATAGGTACAAAGTGTATCTGTTGGAGTGCATTATGCAGATAGAAGTGATTGATGACATCCTCTCTGTCGAGGAAAGAGCAGATAAGATCATAGAAGATGCACAGAAGAAGGCAAGGGATATGATTTCCTCAGCCCACGACAAAGCCGCAGCCACAATCAAGGAAGCTGTGGAGAGAGTCAGGGAAAGAGGCAAGGAAGATGTCGAGAGTGCCGAAGAGCTTTTGCAGAACCATCTTTCGGAATACGAGAAAGAACGCATAGAGATTGAGAAAAGCGATGAGACTATAGATCCGGCTGTCCTTGAAAGGGCAACAGGAAGAATCGTAGAGCGCATCTGCACGGTGGATGCATTTGGAGCCTGAATGGGCAGGGTTTCTGATTACTCATTCATAAACGCGAAACTGAGAGCGAGAATCGGCATCATGCACGATCCTCAGCTTGTCGATTCGATGATCAAGGCCCCATCTCTTACTGAAGCTGTTGCCAAACTCGATGGGACGAGGTATCAGCAGCTTTCGGAGGTTTACCGTGCTACCGGAGATCTCCAGCAGGTAGAGCTGGCTCTTCTTGAGAGCGAGATAGCCAATTACCGCGAGGTGATGGGATATCTTCCTCAGTCTTCGTCATCATTTGTCTCTGTTCTTCTCGAGAAGGTTGAGATAGATAACATAAAGAACGCGATAAGACTCTGGTATTCGGCGAATGTGATGCACCACAGCATCTCGTACCGCTCAGCATATATCTACAAGAGTCTGATCGTTCATCCTATAAACTATGACGCAATCATAAACGCGGGCACTTATTCAGATCTTGCTGCGGCTTTTCATGGAACACCATACAGCGGTGTTCTTTCAGCATTTACTTTCGACAGTCTTGCCGCGTCCGGGCTTTTCCCGTTAGAGATAGCTCTCGATCATAAATGGTTCTCAGACCTCGAGAGCGCAATAGGGAAGCTTTCAGGAAAGGACAGACAGATTGCGGAAGCGATTTATTCTGTCGATGTCGATCTGAAGAACATCCTTATGATCACGCGTTACAGCTACAGCTACCATCTCGATGCTGAGCACCTTGCCTCTGTGATTATTCCTATGGGATACATCGCGAAGGAAATCGAGAGAAGGAAAGCTGCGCTTTCTGATGATCCTGTGGCTGTAATCAGGGAAATCATTGCTTTCCGCTATCCCCAGATCATCGAGGAAATCGCACATATAAGGCGTACCTCAGATGACCTCACGACAGTTGAGGAGAACAACAGGGAAATCGTACGCATCGAGGAATATCTCGGTGAGAGGCGTAAAAAGGAATATAACAGGATTCTTACGGGAGACCCTTTCACGATAGGGGTTGTCCTGTCTTACTTCTTCATCTGCTCATCCGAAGAGAGCGTCATACGTGCTGTCCTCTCCGGCAAGTACTACAGATGGAGTGAGGATAAGATAAGGGAGAGGTTAGGATTATGAGCATGTTTACCCGTAAGATGAGAATGCTGACGGCAGTTGTCCTCGAGAAGGATCGCGATAACGTCGTAAAAGCGCTGCTTGAGAAGGGGGTAATGGAATTCGTTCATATCGATTCCCTTCCGGCAGATAAGATGCATAAGCTGTCAGCACACTCATCGGAAGTGCCGAAGGCAGTTCTTTCGGATATGAGGATCAGAGTGGAGACTCTGATGAGAGAGGGGGGTATAAGAATACCTGAGCTCGATAAGAAGGATATCGAGGAGCTCCCGAAGCTTGATATAGATGATTACAGAAGGACTCTGGACAAGCTCACGCTCTCTCTGCAGTCCGTCAGGGATAACCAGAAGGCCATAAACCAGGATATCAATTCCATATCCGAGATAATAAGATATGCTGAGGAGAAGAAAGAGGAGTATCTCGATCTCAGAGTCGGCGTGAATACCCATGGCAGTTCGTCAGACCTCCTTCAGAGGCTGAAGATGGTCGGCGGAATCTTCCTTTTCGACCGGAAGCCATTCATATCCCTCACACTGCGCCGTGACTCACAGCGCATAACAGACGCAATGGATAAATTCGGATGGACAGAGTCCACGGATGCCGATGCGCAGAAGAGCGCTGAAGGCGAGGCTGTCGCAGCTGCAAAAGCCTGGATTGAGTCATCCAAATCCGATCTCGACAAGCTTTCGAAAGACGCGGCTCTCAAGATAGGAGAGAGGGAGAGCGAACTCAGATCCATGTGGATTTCCCTCCGCATCCATGAGCTCTGCGAGCATGTCGAATCATATTTCTCATATACGAAGAACACTACGCTCTTCTCAGGCTGGGTTCCTGAGGATGATTCTGAGAGCGTTGAAAGCATCATATATTCAGTCACTGGCGGCAGATGCATAGTCGAGTGGACAAATGCCGATGAAGTGCCGCGTGAAGAGGTTCCGGTCGAGATGACCAGCCCGAAGATCTTCAGACCTTTTGAGCGCATGGTGCAGAATTATAGCACTCCTGAATACGGTTCGATTAATCCGACTCCGTTCACCGCGATTGCTTATCTCTGCATGTTCGCCCTCATGTTCGCAGATCTCGGACAGGGCTTCATCCTGCTTCTCGTCGGTATAATCGGAACATCGATATACAAGAAGAATCCGATGAAGAAGGACGGTATCATCTCCAGATATCTCTGTAACCTCCTTCTCTATCTTGGACCTGCTTCGATGTTCGGAGGTCTTCTTTTCGGTTCCTGTTTCGGTTTCAGCCTCATTCCTGCTCTCTGGTTCAATTTCGATGCGGTAGTGGAAGGTGAGACTGTCGGCGGAATAATCCAGGACATCTACGATATTCTCGGCATAACGATAAGATTCGGAATCATCGTCATATTCCTCGGTCTTGTACTCAACTGGATTAACCTTATCAGGAAGCGAAGGTTCTATGAGCTTATCTTCGATAAGAACGGTCTTGTCGGAGGCGCTCTCTACGCGCTCGGAATATGGTTTGCATGGGGTTTTGTAGGCTCGGGATACAAGACATTCCCGTCATCATGGTTCATGATGCCTGTTCTCGTTTCCGCTCTTGTCATCATCCTTCTCAAGGAGCCTGTAGGTTTCGTGATAAAGAAGGTGAGGAAGGAGGATGCAGGAAGCATTGGACACCTTGTCATGAGTACCATAATGGAGTTCCTTGTCGAGGTTCTTGAGATTTTCTCGAGTTTCCTTTCAAATACACTATCGTTCATGAGAGTCGCAGGACTTGGAATCGCGCACGCATCCCTTATGGCCGCTTTCTATGATATGGCGGACATGCCGGGTAACATCATTGCGAAGATCCTCATCATGATTCTTGGCAATGTGCTTGTCATCGTACTGGAAGGACTTTCGGCTGGTATTCAGTCGCTTCGTCTCAACTATTACGAGTTCTTTACAAAGTATTTTACTGGACACGGTATTGCATTCAGGCCTGTCGGGCTTAGAAGCAAGGTCGTATCCGACTGAAATAATCAAGGAGGGTCATTATGACCGCATACGCATTCAGAAGAAACGTTCGTCTTTCTTTTGCTCTTACACTTGCAGTGCTTGTTATGACAGCATTCGTATTCACTCCATCTCTTTCTGCAGCTGCAGAGAATGCCGGAGCAGTGGATTATAATACGTCATGGGTATGTATCGCAGCAGCACTCGCATTCGGATTCGGAGCTCTTGGCGCTGGTTTCGCAATCGCCAACGTAGGCTCTGCAGCTATGGGTGCTATTTCCGAGAAGCCAGAGATCGCAACAAACGCACTTATCTTCATTGCTCTTGCAGAAGGTCTTGTTGTCTTCGGCTTCATTACAGCCCTTATGATTCTTGGAAAGGTATAAGAAATGGAATATTTCGTTATCGGGGACGACGATACCGTATTGGGATTCTCGCTTGTAGGGGTATCAGGGATTGCCTGCTCTTCAGAGGATGAGGTCAAGGCTGCCTGGGACAAAGCGCTTGAGGATAAGGAGCATGCCGTCATCATAATAACAAGCGATGCGGCAGCGATGATCAGGGATACTGTCGACAGATATCTCTTCTCCTCAGCGTTCCCTCTTGTCGTGGAGATTCCTGCCCGTAGCGGCGGCTCCACTACTGATCTCCGCGTTCTCGTTAACGAAGCAATAGGAGTTTCGATATGATGACTCAGGACAATCCTCTTATCAGCGGAATCCTCAGCGAGGCCGAAGCAAAGGCTGAAGAGATAATAAGGAAAGCGGAAGAGGAATGCGCATCCATTATCGCTGAGGCAGATGAAAGAGCAGAGAGGGAATCACAGCTTGAGGAGAGGAGCTTCTCCGTCCGCCTTGAGCGCATAAAGGAGAGAGAGGAAAGCGCCAGGAAGAATATCGACAGGCTTTCAGAGCTCAAGGTGCTTGACTCGGCTTACAATCTCGTGCTCAAGGAAGTGCAGAAGAGACTTGATTCCCTTGTCTCCTCTCCCGATTTCCGCAGTATTCTCGTTTCATGGATCGCGGAAGCCGCAATAGGCCTCGATAGAAAGGAAGCAAGAGTATCATTTTCAGAGAAGGCTCCTGTCGATGACCAGATGCTCAGGGATGCCGAGGCTCTGGTGAGGAAAGCAACAGGTGCGGATGTATCCCTTATGCTGGATGACAAACGCATCTCCATACCAGGTGCGGTACTGACAAGCATCGACGGAAAAGTTTCATACAATAACCAGCTTGATGTCAGGATGAGAAGATATTCCAAGGATATCAGGCGGATAGTGCAGGAAGAAAATGCAGGGCAGAATAGTAGGTAGAGTTAAACGCGTAAATGGACCGGTTCTGACAGCATCCGGAATAACGGATGCCCAGATGATGGAGCTTGTCCATGTCAGCGATCTCGGTATAGTCGGCGAGATAGTCAAGCTCAATGAGGGCGAGGCGACGATACAGGTATATGAGGATGCCACGGGAATCAGACCGGGAGACAGCATCTTCGGTTCCGGTATGTCACTCTCTGCTGAGCTTGGGCCAGGCCTTATCGGGAATATATATGATGGAATTCAGAGACCTCTCGAGGAGCTGAGGAAGCTTTCCGGTGACTTCATCGGAAAGGGTATATCCGCAACCGCAATCGAGCACGATAAGCTCTGGCATTTCGTTCCATCGGTCAGCGTAGGCGATACGGTCCATAAGGGCTCGATTATAGGTACTGTTCAGGAGACGGAACGCGTTGAGCACAGGATAATGATTCCACCGACTCTTGAGGGGGATCTTACTGTCGTCAACATGGCGGAGGAGGGCGATTACAAGGTCACTGACCAGATTGTTCTTGTCTCTGACAAGAACGGGAAGACATCTGTTATCACGATGGTGCAGTACTGGCCGATAAGAATTCCACGTCCGGTTGCGGATCATGCATCCCTTTCGGTACCTCTCGTAACAGGTCTTCGTGTCATCGATACATTGTTCCCTCTTTCAAAGGGCGGTACCGTTGCAATCCCTGGCGGATTCGGTACGGGAAAGACGATGACACAGCACTCAATCGCCCAGTGGTGCGATGCTGACATCATCGTATACATCGGCTGCGGCGAAAGAGGAAACGAAATGACGGATGTTCTCCGAGAGTTCCCGCATCTTGTGGATCCTCGTACGGGACTGTCACTCATGGAAAGGACAATCCTCATAGCAAATACATCAAACATGCCTGTATCCGCTCGTGAGGCTTCAATCTACACCGGTATCACGATGGCTGAGTACTACCGTGACATGGGATACAACGTCGCTATCATGGCTGACTCCACATCACGCTGGGCAGAGGCTCTGAGAGAGCTCTCCGGACGTATGGAAGAGATGCCTGCAGAGGAAGGATTCCCTGCGTATCTTCCGACAAGAATCGCTCAGTTCTACGAAAGAGCCGGTCATATGAAGACGCTCTCCGGTGGTGATGGCTCTGTCTCCGTAATCGGTGCTGTCTCTCCTCCTGGCGGTGATTTCTCCGAGCCTGTCACATCCCATACAAAGCGCTTCGTGCGTGCGTTCTGGGGTCTTGACCGCGCTCTCGCATCCAGCCGCCATTATCCTGCTATCTCATGGCTCGAGAGCTATTCCGAGTATGTTGAGGAAGTAAAGGACTGGTGGAATGCCCATAGCCAGGATAAATGGTATGAGAACAGAAAGCGTATAATGGAGCTTCTCCAGAAGGAAGTCAGACTGCAGCAGATAGTCAAGCTCGTAGGTCCTGATGCCCTCCCTGATTCGCAGAATTTCATTCTTGAGGTATGTTCGCTCTTCAAGGCCGCATTCCTTCAGCAGAACGCTTTCGATGATATCGATCGCTACTGTTCCATAGAGAAGCAGACGAAGATGCTGAATATCATCCTCAGATACTATGAACTGGGATCCGAGGCTATCCAGAAAGGTGTTCCTATGGTGAAGATCCGCCGTCTTCAGGTCGTGCAGGATATTACTAAGATGAGATTCAGCGTCTCCAACGATCACGCTGATGATATCGACAAGCTGGAGCTGAGACTCGAGCGCTCGATAATGCAGCTTGGGAGCTTATATGACGAAGAATGATGACAATCTTTTGAAGGAATCCGACAAGTCCCTTCTTCGCGGAAGGGAATACAGGGGGGCATCTAGAATCGATGGTCCTCTTGTATATATGAGGAATACCCATCCTGTAGGATATAACGAGCTGGTCGAGATCATCGCACCAGATGGCTCGATACGTTCCGGACAGGTTCTCGATACTTCAGATGAAGCTGTCTGCGTACAGTGCTTCGAGGGAACGGACGGACTCAACCTTCCTGACACGAGGATGCACTTCCTTGGAGAGCCTCTCACGCTCGGTGTCACAGAGAAGATGCTTGGCCGTGTCATGAATGGTCTCGGAAAGCCGCGCGATGGTGCGGAGATTGCGGCAGCTGAAGATGAGAGGGATGTGAATGGTGTTCCTATGAATCCTACATCCCGTGAGTATCCGAGGGACTTCATCCAGACCGGCATATCGGTCATCGATGGAATGATGACGCTTATTCAGGGCCAGAAGCTTCCGATTTTCTCCGGAAACGGTATGGAACATAACCAGCTTGCAGCCCAGATCGTGCGTCAGGCTAAGGTCCGCGGTGGAAAGAGCGATTTCGCGATCGTCTTTGCTGCCATGGGTGTCAAATACGATGTTGCTAAGTACTTCATCGATTCATTCGAGGAAACGGGAGCTCTTGATAACGTTGCGATGTTCCTCTCCCTTGCAGATGATCCGTCGCTGGAGCGAACAATCACACCGAAGACAGCCCTGACACTTGCTGAGCACCTTGCATTCGATAAGGGCAAGCAGGTTCTTGTCATCATGACGGATATGACGAACTACTGCGAATCGCTGAGAGAGATATCGACACAGAGAGGTGAGATACCATCGAGAAAGGGCTATCCAGGATATCTGTATTCCAATCTCGCGGAGCTTTATGAAAGATCAGGCAAGATCCAGGGAAAGACCGGATCGATAACCCAGCTTCCGATACTCACGATGCCAAATGATGATATAAGCCACCCGATTCCAGACCTTACGGGATATATCACAGAGGGACAGATTGTTTTCGATCGTGATATGCACGGACGCGGAATATATCCGCCGATCAACTGTCTTCCGTCGCTCTCCCGTCTCATGAAGGATGGTATCGGCGATGGTATGACACGTTCAGATCATCCGCATCTCTCGAACCAGCTCTTTGCTTCGTACTCTAAGGTACAGGACGTGAGAAACCTCGCATCCGTCATCGGAGAGGAGGAGCTTACCGAACTCGATCACAAATACATGGAATTCGGTGAGTTCTTCGAGCAGAAGTTCGTTCAGCAGAGATTCGATGAGGACCGTTCAATCGAGGAGACCCTCGATCTGGGATGGGAAGCTCTGTCGATTCTTCCTGCGGAGGAGCTCCAGCGTCTTACTGATGAGGAAATCGAAGAGCACTACAAAGGCGGCGAATGATGAATACGAATATAGCTCCTACGAAAAGCAATCTGATGAAGATAAAGGACGAGCTTGCCTTCTCGAAGACAGGCTATGATCTGCTGGACCAGAAGCGTTCAATCCTCGTGTCGGAGCTTCTCACCCTCGTCGATCAGGCTGTTGATTACCAGAACAGAGTCGAAAAAGCACTTAAGGAGGCTGATGAGGCTCTGGAGGATGCTATAATGCATATGGGACGGCTTAAGGTCGCCAATCTCGCAGGAGCTGTGAATATATCATCATCGATAACGCTTACTTCAAGGAAGGTAATGGGAGTAGCTCTTCCGAGGGTAAGCACAGAATTCTCAGGTAGCGGTCCGTTCTTCTCTCCGGAGGGAACGAGCATGCTTTCCGAGGTTGCGGTATCGAAGTACCGCGATGCCCTCTCCCTCATGGGACAGATGGCAGAGCTTAAGGTTTCTATAATGCGTCTTGCCAGGGAGGTAAGGAAGACGATAAGGAAGGTCAACTCTCTCGAGAAGCTTGTCATTCCAGACAGGGAAGCTACGGTAAGATATCTTACCGGAAGAATAGAGGAAGCCGAAAGAGAGAGCATGATTCAGATGAAGAGCGTAAAGAGCAGAATGGAAAGGATGGGTAAATGAGCAAGAAGATTCCATTTTCGAAAATACTTGTCTATCTTGATGGAAGCGAAGGTTCTATGACAGCCGCCATGTATTCGATTCTCCTGGCTGAGTCCACAAAGGCTGAGCTCCATGCCTCATATGTAGTCAACACAAAGGCATTGAGCGATCTCGTGAAGTCGAGGGTGTTCGTGGATCAGGAGAAGATGGAATACCTTGAGGACCTCAAGAAGGATGCCAAGCGGCACATAAGGCACACTGAGCGTCTTGCAGCTTCCAGAAACCTTGAGATCAGGACTTCCGTGATGGAAGGCTCGCCGCATAAGGAGATCATCAATTATGTCAAGCAGAATGGTATTGACCTCCTTGTAATCGGGAGCGTTAATGCTATAAGGTCAAGGCGTGAGGAGCTTACAAGCGAGAATGACCGCATGCTCCGCACTGCACCATGCCCTGTTCTCGTCATCAGGGATGATGATGACATCTGGGCTGAATTTGAGGAGGACGTATGACACTTCTTGAAGCTATCGATAAATCAATGATCAAAGTGCCTCTTACGGCAGCATCCGGAAAGGAAGTGGTGGAGGAGCTTGTTTCTCTCTATGCAGACAGAGAAGGACTCCTTCCTGGACGCAAGGATGAGATAATCTCCCTGATTATGGCACGTGAGAGCCTTGGCTCGACTGCAATGGAAAACGGCATTGCCATTCCTCACGCAAAGATACCAGGCCTTTCAAAACCTGCTGTCATGATCGGAGTCTCCAGACTTCCTGTTCCATTCGGCGACAGCGAGCACAAAGGTACGAAGATCTTCTTCCTCGTGCTTGCACCGGAGGAGAACCCGACGGAGCATATCCAGATTCTTGCATCGATTGCAAAGCTCTGCTCGTCATCGCTTTTCGTAAGGATGCTTGAGAGCGCAAAGAGCGCTGATGATGTGTATCAGCTGTTTTTCGACTGATTTCAGAAAATAATCACGCTATCTCCATATTCCGCCTGCTAGAATAATACCGGAGGCTGATATGGAGATTTCTTTTTTAGGCGCAGCTCGTACTGTAACAGGTTCATCATTTCTTCTTGAACATGATGGTTTCTCCCTTCTTGTCGACCTTGGACTTCCCCAGGGAAAGGACGAGAAGACGCTCGGGCTGGAGCTTCCTTTCTCCCCGTTTTCAATCGATGCCGTCGTGCTGACTCATGCCCATATAGATCACACCGGACGTATCCCGCTCCTTGCAAAGCTTGGTTACAAAGGACCGATATACGCCACAGGCGCAACCACAGAGCTATGCACAATCATGCTTGAGGACAGCGCGCATATCCAGGAAAGCGAAGCTGAATGGAAGACGCGTAAGAGGCAGAGACACGGCGAGGATGCCGTTGAGCCTCTCTATACTTCAGAAGATGCCGATGAGGCATTATCTCTTTTCAGGACGATTGAATATGGAGAACGTACAGAACTTTCTCCGTCGATGTGGATCGAGGCAATCGATGCCGGGCATCTCCTTGGATCGTGCTCGATAAAAGTGCATTGCATCCTTCCAGAAGGAGAGAAGACTATTGTTTTCAGTGGGGATATAGGAAATATAGATCAGCCAATGATACGCAACCCGGAATACTTCAATGATTCGGATTTCGTAGTCATGGAATCCACATATGGAGACAGACTGCATCCTGCTGTCAGCGGCGATGAGCACGATACTCTCATCCGGAGGGCTGAGAAGCTTGCAAAGATAACAGACAGGACATTCAGGCGTGGCGGTAATCTCGTGATACCATCCTTTGCCGTCGGACGAACACAGGAGCTTCTCTATCTCTTCAGAATCATCAAGGACAGGAAGATGCTGGATTATGAGATACCGGTATTCCTTGATAGCCCTCTTTCAGTGAAGGCCACCCGTGTATTCTCTTCCTGCCTTCGCTCCGATTATTTTGATGATGAGGCTCTTGAAATGATAAACAAGGGGATCAACCCGATACTCTTTCCATCTCTTGTGACGATTACCGATGTAAATGATTCCAAAGCGCTCAATGACAGAAAGGAGAGTGCCGTGATAATAAGCTCATCTGGTATGTGCGAGGCTGGAAGGATACGTCATCATCTTAAGCATAATCTATGGAGACCTGAGTCAACGGTACTCTTTGTCGGTTATCAGGCGGAAGGTACGCTCGGAAGATCCCTTATAGACGGTACTGATCATGTGACGCTTTTCGGAGAGCAGATTTCCGTTAGAGCTGAAATTGCCGTACTGGAAGGAACCTCAGGCCATGCTGATCAGAAGGGGCTTGTTAAGTGGGTGAAGGAATTCAGGAGAAAGCCTGAAGCTGTTTTTGTCGTACATGGTGAGGATAATACCGCTCAGTATTTCGCATCGAAGCTGAAGAACGAGGAAGGGCTGCATGCCTATGCTCCTCGTTTCGGAGAACGTTTTGACCTTCTTCGCGATGAGATACCAGTTCAGAATGATACTGCACTCAGACGCAGGACAGCTTCTGACATCAGAGCAGCATTCGAGTTTCTTGAGAAGGAGAAGTCCGGACTTGAGAGTGTCGTTGCCAGAATGGAGAGAGCCTCAAGCGGTATTGATCTTACAGACGAGAAGAAGGCAAGGAAGCTTTCAGATGCTATCAGAAGGCTTGCTGATGATATTGCATTCCTGTCGGAAAAGTGGGGCGGAGACGCTTCCTGAAGATGTGAAAAAATTTTTTGAAACATAATTCCATTTTAAGAAACGAATTACTGGAAACGAGACAAAAAAAGGCAAAAAAGTTAGGGAAAGGGGTTTACAAAGAAGGGAAAAGGGAGCAATATACAGCCTCGGTGCTGAGAAGCACGGAAAAGAAGCCGACGGTGCTTGACAGGCTTGAGGAAAGCTGAGAGAATCGGAAGCCACCTGCGAAGGAGAAAGATATTTTGGATTTGAGCGAAGGGAAAGAGAGAGAAGAAGCCAAGCAGGCTTCTGTCAATTCAGCGAACAAAGGCAGAGTAGAAGGA
>JADIMF010000131.1 GCA_017694915.1 Candidatus Ornithospirochaeta stercoravium | reverse complement strand
CTGGTTCGAAGCATGAAACGGATGCTCCTGTAATCTCATTCTGCACCTCATCCAGTGTATATCCGACAGCAAGTTTCGCTGAAATTCTCGCGATGGGGAACCCTGTTGCCTTGCTTGCAAGCGCGGATGAGCGGGAAACACGGGGATTCATCTCTATGACAACCATTCTCGAATGGTCCGGAGAGATTGCGAACTGCACATTCGAGCCTCCGCAGTCGACACCGACAGCTCTGAGAATCTCGATGGAGGCCGTTCTCATCTTCTGGTATTCGTTATCTGTGAGTGTCTGTATCGGTGCGATTGTTATCGAGTCACCTGTATGGACGCCCATCGGATCGATGTTCTCAATTGAGCAGACGATTATAGCGTTGTCCTTCCTGTCACGCATGACCTCCATCTCAAATTCCCTCCATCCTATGAGGGATTCCTCGATGAGAATCTCGTGTGCCGGACTCATATCAAGAGCACGTTCTGCGAGAAGACCGAATTCATCTCTCGTGTTTGCAATCGAGCCACCCATTCCTCCAAGTGTGAATGAAGGCCTTATTATAAGAGGAAAGGGAATCTCATCCGCGATCTTCCAGGCTTCCTCCAGACTGTGGGCGATACCGCTTCTTGCGCTCTCATACCCAAGGGATGTGATGATGTCCTTGAAGATTCCTCTGTCCTCGGCTTTTTCAATAGCCTCGGCGGAAGCTCCTATGACTTTCACGCCATACTTGTCAAGGATTCCCTCTGCCTTGAGTTCCATTGTCAGGTTAAGGGCTGTCTGTCCGCCCATCGTTGAGAGTATCGCATCAGGACCTACCTGATCGAAGATTCTCTCGATGTACTCCTTCCTCAGCGGTTCAAGGAATATATGATCTGCCAGTCCCGGAGTTGTCATCACCGTCGCAGGATTCGGATTGATGAGCGAAACCTCGTAACCCTCTTCCTTCAGTGCCTGCACCGCCTGGTTTCCTGAATAGTCGAACTCGCATGCCTGGCCGATGACGATAGGACCTGAGCCTATCACGAGTATGTGGTTAATATCATCTCTTCTCATCTTGCTTTCTCCATGAATGTGCGGAAGATCCAGAGGGCATCCTCAGGTCCCGGAGCTGCTTCAGGGTGGAACTGGACGGAACGTACGTTCAGCGTTTCGTCATAAAGTCCTTCAACCGTTCCATCATTTGCATTTGTAAACCAGATTGATGTTGTCTTCGGCAGTGAATCCCTCGAGGCCATGAATCCATGATTCTGGGCTGTGACGAATGTCTTTCCAGTCAGCGTGTCGCGGACAGGATGATTAGAGCCATGATGTCCGAATTTCATCTTCTCCGTCTTGCCGCCGATTGCGATTGTTATTATCTGATGGCCAAGGCAGATTCCTTCTATCGGAAGCTTTCCGATGAGCTTTCTTACTAGCTCGACTGCATCGTGAAGAAGGGCAGGATCTCCCGGACCGTTTGAAAGGAAGAGCGCATCCGGATTTGCTGCAAGTATTTCCTCAGCTTTCACTGTATGAGGGAAGAGCGTTACAGCTGCTCCGACTTTATAGAAGTTATCTATGATGGAGCGTTTTATACCGTAATCAACCATCGCAATATGCTTGAGAGGTTTTTCCGGAGCTTTCGTAAAGCCTGTTCCGAGATCAGGATTGTATATGGCTTTCTTTACGGATACGCCATCGATGAGATCCCGTTCCGTGATTTCAGGGAATGATGAGAGGAGCTTTTCCGCTTCTTCTCTTTCCTCTGGATAGAAGATTACCGCATTCTGTGAACCATGCTCCCTTAAATGCAGCGTGATTGTTCTTGTATCAACACCTTCTATTCCGCGGACATTATGCTTTTTCATGAAACCATCGAGAGTTATGCGGTCCTGCATCACAGGTCCTCTGTAAAGCTTACGTACAACAAGGGCGGAAGCTTTTATTCCATCGCTTTCATTGTCCGTATCCGCTACACCGTAGTTTCCTATCATCGGACTTGTCAGCAGTACAATCTGCCCTGCGTATGAAGGATCTGTCAGTATTTCCTGATAGCCGGGGATTCCTGTGTTGAAAACGAGTTCACCGAGAGCGGATGAAGTATCCGCACCGAAGGCAATGCCTTCGAATTCCTTTCCATCTCTGAGTTTCAATATTGCCTTTTTCATAGTTGAAGCCGTTTGGATGGTAGCGGATAATGCAACTCTTTTGCAACGTTAAGAGAATAAAAACAACAAGCTGCAACACTATTGAATCAATGTTTCAGCTTTCTTGGCCTTTCATCTCCGTAAAGGAATTCATTTTTCAGGTAGGAATATGTGAATCCGGATCTGGAACTGCTGTTCCTGAGATGGTTCAGGATATCAGCATCCAGAGGCAGAGCCTTTTTCCTTGCGGGCCTCTCAGAGTAGCGTCTTATTATTCTCAGTCCGTCCATGTGTGAGGATAGTAGCACAACTTCATCTGTCGTGAAAGCGTCTATCCCAGTCTCTTTCTTTTTCCGTAGTCCCGTCCGCCTCCGACCATGTCGCCTCATAGGTATTTTCTTTTGATCTGTATTCTGGTTCATCTCCTTCTGCTGGCAGGAGAATAGCAAGGATGAGGTATATGGCAACGCCAGGGAATATGCCGGTGAAGAGCACAAGAAGAAAGACTATGAATCTTGTTTTTCCCGGGTCGAGGTTCCTCCATTCGGCAAGTCCTGTGACAACTCCGAAAATTTCGCCACGCGGAGAGCGCTTCCAGTTTCCTATCCTGAGTTCGAAATTCTTCCTGCTCATTTTCCTGCCTTCTTCTTCAGCTTCCTAAGCTCTTTCTCTATCTCGTCATCTTTTTCCATCTTCCTGAATTTCTCATAGGAAGAAGATGATGATATATCGTTCCAGCCATTCATCCTGCCGATTTTCTCTTCCATTTCCCTGAACCGTGCTTCCGTGTCATGATGCATCTGCTCTCTCGCGCGTTTCTCATTGCGGGCTCTTTCCTCTTTTTCCTTGAGGACAGAGAACCTGGCTTTTGTCTCCGAGAGCTTCTCTTCAAGTTCCTCGATTTCCCTGCGGCTTTCCTTGATGGTATTCCTGTTCTCCTCAAGGAGATTCCTTAGTCTCTTTGCTTCTTTTTCAGCTGCGATTTTCTCTGCCAGTGCTTCTCTTGCGAGATCTTCCTGTGCTTTTTCAAGCGCGAGTATCGCTCTTTTCTCCCACCTTGAAGCTATTTCCTCTGCATTGTGCATATCATTCTCGATTTTCGTTCCTTCAGCTATTGAAGAAGCACAGGATGTCTTGAGCTCGATAAGAGTATCCTCCATCTCCTGGATCATCAGGCGGAGCATCTTTTCAGGATCTTCTGCTTTGTCGAGCATGGCATTTATGTTTGAATTGATAATATCCTTGAATCTTGAGAATATGTTCATAAGCAACCTCTGAAATCCTTCATGCAAAGAGCATGCCATCTGCATTATATACGATGTGAAATAAGAATAATATGGCATATTTAACCATCTATAGGTAGAATTGACCTATGATTCGTACAGGTTTCCAAGAAGGCATAGGTTCAAGCGATTCTTATCTCGATTTCCAGCA
Source organism: Candidatus Ornithospirochaeta stercoravium (assembly GCA_017694915.1). Lineage (GTDB taxonomy): Bacteria > Spirochaetota > Spirochaetia > Sphaerochaetales > Sphaerochaetaceae > Ornithospirochaeta > Ornithospirochaeta stercoravium. Next base: position 1,127 of record JADIMF010000131.1, on the reverse strand, counting down.
GAAGGCGGCACGATGCGCCAGGATTAATCGTCCCGTGATCCTGGTTGGGGAAAGGGGAACAGGGAAAGAGCTCGCGGCAAGGAGGATACATTATCTTTCCGCGAGATGGCAGAAGCCTCTGATTACCGTAAATCTTGCTTCCCTTCCTCTTTCGCTTATCGAAGCGGAGCTCTTTGGCTCTGCTGAAGGTGCTTACACCGGATCCCGTGGTGCAAGGAAAGGAAGATTCGAAGAAGCTGATGGAGGAACACTGTTCCTTGATGAAATAGCACTTGTTCCGCTTTCTGTTCAGGAGAAGATCCTCCGGACTGTGGAGTATGGCACATTCGAACGTGTTGGATCATCGGAGACCAGACATGCTGATGTAAGGATTATAGCGGCAACTAATGCTGATCTCCCGGAAGCGGCCAGAAGCGGAAGATTCAAGGAGGATCTTCTGGACAGGCTTTCGTTTGAAGTCCTGTTCCTTCCCCCTTTGAGGGAGAGAAAGGATGACATCATGCTTCTTGCAACGTACTTTGCCTCCGGAATGGCAACTGAGTGCAATATGCCTGGCGTCCCTTCTTTCTCTGATACTGCAGTAAGGAAGATGATGGAATATTCATGGCCAGGAAATATAAGGGAGCTGAAGAATACAGTGGAAAGGGCTGTGTATAGAAGCGATGGCCTCCAGATTGAAGATGTGGATTTCCACCCGTTTGATAATCCATATCAGAAGCCATCTGATGCAGGAAATGGCCACGCTTCCCTTTGCCTTTCGGATTACCCCCATATACATGACGATATCGACGTGGAATATCTGTCGCGTGCATTGACAGAATGCGGAGGTAATCAGAGAAAGAGCGCAGAGAAGCTCGGCATCACCTATGATCAGTTCAGAGGTATTTACAGGCGGCTGAGAGATCGTATCCACGATTCCCTCCCTGAAGAATGAAATCTCAGGCTTCCATTTTTCTGTCTTTCAGCTTGTTGAGTTCTCTTTCTATCTCGGCATCTCTTTCAATCTCCTCGAATGAGCTTCCGATTCCGCTGTTTTCCTTTTCGGTATATATCTCCCATTTAGCCATCCGCTTCTCGATATCCTCGAACTTGGAGTAGTGGACACTGCATTTTGCTCTCTGTCCCTC
>JADIMF010000130.1 GCA_017694915.1 Candidatus Ornithospirochaeta stercoravium | reverse complement strand
CAGCCAAAGTATGCTTTCTGGGGTACTCCGAAGGGAATGGTCGTCTATACAGGAAGACTCAAGAAGAAGAACGACAAGATTGGATTCGTTCTTCTGGTAAACAATATCGTTAAAGGTGCTGCTGGCGGATCGATACAGAATGCAGAGGCATTTGTATCACGCTATGGTCTTGTGTAATCACATCTGCACATTGAAAGAGAAAACTGCTGTAAGGATTGCCCTGCAGCAGTTTTTTCATCAGCTTTCTTTAACTATCGTGTTGCAGTTATCCACGAAAATCGTGTAATTCCTTCCATTCTGCTCCGCCCTGAAAGTATGGTGCCTTGTGCATCCTTTGCAGTCCAGACCAAGGCCATCATGCCTATAACATGAGCGAGAGATGAAGAGAGGCGGATGATAATCCGAGGCGATAGTCGGGGTGAACGGCCACGGTTCCTCATAGCTTTCCCTCTCAACCCAGAGATAACCGCCCACAAGCGAAGGCGCTTCTTCTTTCAGCAATAGTGCCGCCTCCCTGTTCGGCAGATACATATAGATATCTGCGAAAGCCCTGTACTGAGGATGCTTCTTCAGGAAGAGTATGTCTCCTGTGTTGTTGAGGCCGATAATCGGATTATTTAAAGTCTTCAGTTTCTCCTCCATCTCAGCAAATACCTTCTCCTCGTCGTATCGCACAGCGGGGAAAGATATGTAGGTATTCCCGTTGATTGTCACACCATCGGTATTCCAAGGGGTTCTTTCTCCATCGAGAAGATGCCGGGGTGGGAGAATGAACTCTTCAGCTTTTTCCACAACTGAAGGAGAGTAGCTTCGCTCGTCTCTGAGTTCCTCCTCAAGGACCGACAGGAAATCCCTGCGTATCGATTTGAGGACGGATGGATTGATGTAATAGCCATCAAGACCTGTATTGTTAGCGACAGAGAGGATTGAAAGCGAATAATCAGAAGCGCCGGACTGGGAGAATATCTTTCTTATGGCATCCTCGGCGCTGTGTTCTGATTCCTCAGCGTTGATGCTGTACTTTCTCTCAATACCTTCTGCGGATATTACAAGGCTATCTTTCCAGACTGATACAGTTGCATCTGCGCTCTTTTTCATCATAGCTCTGGGCTCTTCGATAGCTTTCATGTTCAGAGTGCTGTCAGATATCATATACAGCGGCGACCTTACAGGTATCTTCTCATCATCAGGAAGCGTGAGGATGGCCCGTCCGTCCATCTGTTCTGTAGGATGCGCTGAGAATCTGTATGGAGAATCGAGGCCTTTATCCTGGATGAGAATCATAAGTCCATCGTAAGGCTTTATCCTCGTATTCGTCTCAACAAGTATCTTACGTCCTCTCTGGTCGAAGACTCTTCCGATTTTCTCTCCTCTGTGTCCTGGATATGGTCCAGTCGTTATTCTCTCCCTTCCAGGATTGAGAGGCAGAAGAAAGCCGCATCCGGCTTTCCTCTGGAAAGATACCGCAACGGCATGCTTGTATGGCTTCTCGTCTCTGCCGTCGATTATCGCACGGTAATAGCGGGTGACTGCATCGACATATTCAGGTCCCTTCAGCCTCCCTTCAACCTTGAGGCTGTCGATACCTATATCCATAAGCTCCCTTACAAGCTTTCCCGCATCGAGATCCTCCAGGGAGAACGGGTAATATCTTTTACCTGTTTCCTTGTCGACAAACCATGAGCGGCATATCTGGGCACAGCTTCCCTCATTTGCTGAGCGGTTTGTTATAAGGTGCGATGCCATGCAGAGTCCTGAGAATCCATAGCACAGTGCTCCATGTATGAATACCTTCAGCTCCACATCAGGACAGGCCTCTCTTATCTTTCGTATCTCATCAAGATTCAGTTCTCTTGAAAGGACAACCCTCTCGAAGCCAAGGCTCTGCAGTTCCTTCACACCTGCTATTGTATGTATTGCAAGCTGTGTCGAACCATGAAGAGGAAGGGAGGGAAAATCCTTCCTAACGATTCTGGCAACACCCAGATCCTGTACGATAAGGCCATCGCATCCATATCTGTTGATGGTCTTTAGAGTCTCATAAAGCCTTGGCAGATCCTTATCATCGATAAGGGTATTGACTGTTATATATATCTTCTTTGAATTATCGAGGGCATAGCGTCTGATTCTCGAGAGATCTTCTGCGCTGAAATTCCCTGCGCCTTTCCTCGCCGAGAAATCCTTCATGCCGAAATATACCGCATCAGCTCCGGCTTTGAATGCCGCCATCGCTTCCTTAATCGTACCTGCAGGTAATGCCAGTTCAATCATAGTTCTGAGTCTATCGAAATGAACCGTATTCCGCCATATACATCAGATAATTTGTAAGAAGTTGTGTAAAATCAAGTAATGTAGAGAGATAACTAAATCCTATCAGATGTATAACGACTTCTGCATCAACATTTTTCGCCACTTAAAGCGTATTAATATATATGAGCACAGATCTGATTGATTACCTATCCGTCATAAGAAAGCTGAATGAGAAGTATTCCGCAATGATTCCCGATAAAGATTACTGGAATGGAAGAAGCGTTGGGGAGTTCTTTTCCTTGTACAGGGATGAAGTAACATCGATGATAAAAGAGTATCCGCTTATAGAGTTTGATGGCGCTAGACTTTTTGCCGGACTTGTTGAAGACGACCTTCCTTTTGTGAAGGAAGTGATTCAGGCAAAACTATATTCATTATTGCTTGGTAAGGATGTAATCCTGCTTCCCAGATATTCAAACAGAGTTTTTCACTCAATATTCTCAGTAAAGCTGAAGAAAGGCTCCATTGGAGATGGTTTTGCTGCACTCGCAGATGGCGGTGAATATATAGAGTTCAAACTTTGTGCGGATAAGAAGCTTCCGCAGCGGATAACAGCTGCCTCTAAAGCTGCTGATTCCTTTTTCATCTGTGTATTCTCGATTGAAGATGAGACCATACGGAAGATACGAAGCGGAAGACTGAAAATAACGATGGAAGAGGGTAAATATGGATATATCTTTGATATTTCAAAGCGAAAGCTTTACAGGTTAGAAAAAAATAAGAAGGTCACACTGGACCTTCTCGATTTGCTCCCAGCAATGAGCTGGGGGGGACGGACTGACAACGTAATGTTGCCCACCGCAGATATAGTATATTCAGAAAGGATTTCTGGCGTCAATGAAAATAATAAGGAGGCCGGGAAAGGCCTCCATAATTTGCTCCCAGAGCGTATCTGGGGGGGACGGATTGACAACATAGTGCTGTCCACCGCAGTTGCAGTGTATGCAGATAGTCTCATTGCAGTCAACTGGACGCTTGTCATTGACTTTCATGAATACCTTGATAATGAATCGATGAAGTACAGGGTTCCTATGCTTCTCATTTGCCATGATTCTCTTAGAAAAGATGAAGCAATGGAATGGGCGAGGAAATTGTCGATGCGGAATATCAGAGTGAATATCCTGAAAGATAGCGGCATTTCATCCTTAGATGCTTCTTCCATTACAGCGGCTCTGGTTTTCGGGGATGGAAAGGCGGCGGATAAGTTTGCAGAGGAAAAAGGAATCCAATGCTTTCATATTGATGTTAATTCTGCATTTGAGGATGTGTGCTTTCCAACTGTTGCTTGCCAAATACCTTGATTGTATTTATGCTTTTACCAGTAATGAATTCCTGCCTATGGCAGTTTTTCAATAAATAAGGAGAAACTAATGACAGTTAATGATCTCAGACATCCTAAGCTTGTCCAGTGGATCAATGAGGTTGCCGCTCTTACTACTCCAGACGAAATCGTTGTATGCGATGGATCGAAGGAACAGTATGACCAGCTTATTGATCTTCAGTTAGAGCAGAAGCTCTGCGTAAAACTTAACCCAGAGAAGAAGCCGGGTTGCGTGCTTTTCCATTCAGATCCATCTGACGTTGCACGTGTAGAGAAGAGGACATTCATCGCTTCCGAGAAGGAAGAGGATGCCGGTCCTACCAACAACTGGATTGACCCGAAAGAGCTCAAGAAGACAATGACTGATCTCTACAGGGGATCTATGAAGGGAAGGACAATGTATGTCATTCCTTTCTCAATGGGACCTGTTGGTTCACCAATGTCAAAGATTGGTGTTGAGATTACAGATAGCGCATACGTTGTCTGCAACATGATGATTATGACAAGAGTCGGTGTAAAGGTTCTCGATGTCCTCGGTGCTGACGGATACTATGTTCCATGTCTCCATTCTGTTGGTAAGCCACTTGCAGACGGCGAGTCTGACAACGGACAGTGGCCATGTGCACCAATGGAGCACAAGTACATCTCCCAGTTCCCAGAGACAAGAGAAATCTGGTCATATGGTTCTGGTTACGGTGGAAACGCTCTCCTCGGCAAGAAGTGCTTTGCTCTTCGCATCGCTTCTGTTCTTGCTCGTGATGAAGGCTGGCTTGCTGAGCACATGCTCATCCTCAAGGTCACAAACCCAGAGGGCAAGAGCCGCTATGTAACAGGTGCATTCCCATCAGCATGTGGCAAGACAAACCTTGCTATGCTTATTCCTACTATCCCAGGCTGGACAGTCCAGACAATCGGAGACGATATTGCATGGATGAAGCCGGGTAAGGATGGAAGACTTTATGCTATCAACCCAGAGGCAGGATTCTTCGGAGTTGCTCCTGGAACATCAGCAAAGTCCAACTACAATGCTCTTATGGCAGCTTCCAAGAACACCATCTTCACAAACGTCGCTCTTACAGAGGACAAGGATGTATGGTGGGAAGGAATCGGATACGATGCACCGGGCAAGCTTATTGACTGGCACGGAAACGAGTGGATCCAGAACAAGGAAGACAAGAGCCAGACACCTGCTGCTCACCCGAATTCAAGATTCACAGCACCTGCTGCACAGTGCCCATGCATTGCACCTGAATGGGAAGATCCTGCAGGAGTACCAATCTCTGCTATCCTCTTCGGTGGTAGAAGACCTTCGACAATTCCTCTCGTACATATGTCACGCAACTGGAATCATGGTGTATTCCTTGGTTCTATCGTTGGTTCTGAGGTTACAGCAGCAACACTTGATGCTAAGGTCGGTACAGTAAGAAGAGACCCATTCGCAATGCTTCCGTTCTGCGGATACAACATGGGTGACTACTTCCAGCACTGGATTGACGTAGGTAAGGCAGCTCCTTCACAGGATGTTCTTCCTAAGATCTTCTACGTCAACTGGTTCCGCAAGGATGCTGAAGGTCACTTCATCTGGCCGGGCTATGGTGACAACAGCCGCGTCCTGAAGTGGATTTTCGAATGCTGCGATGGAAATGCAAAGACAGTGGATACTCCGATTGGAATCATGCCTACAGTCGATGCTATCGATCGCCCTGAGGGAGTTTCTGAGGCAGATATGGCAGAGCTTCTCAAGGTTGATACAGAAGGCTGGCTCAGAGA
>JADIMF010000129.1 GCA_017694915.1 Candidatus Ornithospirochaeta stercoravium | reverse complement strand
GTTCATCTTCCTCTCGATGCACATCCTCTTTATGGCAACAACGCGCAGATGGCGATGACGCTCGGAATGACATCTTTTGATCCATTCGGGGAGTATAAGGGAGTAAGCGTGGGATACAAAGGACACCTTCCTTTTCCAATGACAATCCCGGAGATAGCGAGGCTTCTCGGTTTCTCTTCTGATACCGGCATGCAGGTTCTCAAGTTCGGAAAGGACATGATAGATACTGTTGGTATCATCTCAGGCGCTGCCGGCGATGATGTCGAATATGCCGTAAAGGATGATCTCGACCTTTTCATCACAGGTGTTGTACCTCATGAGGTGTTCCACACAGTCAAGGAAAACGGAATGAATCTCCTTGCGGGAGGGCATTACAGAAGCGAGGTCTTTGGAGTGAAAGCCCTCATGAGAATGACGGAGAAGGAGATGGGTGTTCCATCATTCTTCATTGATGCGGAGACTGGGCTTTGAGAAAGAGATATCTGCCGTTCATACTTACAGCTGCGATAATCATTCTTGATCAGATATCGAAGGCTATTATCGTGCATTTCATTCCAGAAGGCAGTGTCGCCCTGAGGCTCTTCGGTGATTTCCTATGGATCTGCCATGTCCGTAACGACGCTGTAGCTTTTTCCTTCGGGGCGGATTTCCCGCTCTGGGTGAAGTACATATTCTTCATTGGGCTTCCTCTTGTTCTTATGGTAGTCCTGTCATGGTGTGTCGTATCGCGGCGTTCCGATAGTGAGATAACACCTCTCCAGAAATGGTGCCTTGCAGGCATTGTCGGAGGTGGAATCGGAAATCTCATCGACCGTATATTCAGATCCCTTCGCGTTGTCGATTGGATCAGTACATATAATGGGGGGCTTTTCGGGATGGAAAGATTCCCGACTTACAATATAGCCGATGCGGCGGTAGTCATTTCGGTTATCATTCTTATTGTAAGCCTCTTTGTATCTGAAAGGAGGAAATCAAAATGAGCAAGAAAAGCAATTCACTCGTGTTCATGCTTGTCATGACTCTCGTCAACCTGCTTCTGCTGGTTGTCTGTTTTGTAGTATTCGGTGTAATCATCACCCTGATAATGTCGAAGATTCCTGCACTTCAGGAAGCGGGTGGCATATCGATGCTGTTCGTGCTTCTCTGGTTTGGTCTGTCGATAGGTGGTTCATTCCTTATTTATAACAAGCTTGTTAAGTGGCTGATCGCAAAATATGATCTCGAGAACAAACTTGATCCGCTCTTTACGCCGAAGAAGAGCAGAAAGAAGAGGGAAGAGGAGGTCTAAGCCTTGCGCTTCCTTCCGCTTTCAGCACTTGACGACTGCTATTGGTATTCATTCAATGATGAGCCGATAGCTGCCGGAAGCCCATATATTACCCCCCGGCTTTCATCTCCGGCATTCCTTCTTCCCGATGAGACGCCGGATGCCATATGGCATCTCTTTGCTCATACATGGATGGGAATCGAGCACTATACTTCGACATCAGGACTTGAATGGAAACGTGAGAAACTCCTCTTCAGAGGCGGACATTCTCCTTTTGTCTTCCATGATGGTTCAATCTATTATCTCATATTCGAGATTCATACGCGGACATATGGAAGGAAGGGGGAGAAGAGCAGTGCTTCGAGGATAATGCTGTCCACATCAACTGATCTGATGCTCTGGTCGGCACCGAGAAAGATTCTCGATTCAACAGCTGTCCCTTTTGCATCATGGAGAGGAAATGTCCCAAGGCTTTTCCATCCGCAGCTTGTCTCATGGGAGGGCAGATACAGATTGTATTTCGGTGCAGGAGCATGGAAGCTCAGGCAGCCCGATGAGACTGTTGCGGCCTCTTTTGGATATGCTGAATCATTCTATCCCGAAGGACCATATGATGTGATTCCGGAACCTGTTATCAGGACTGATGGAGATAATGAAGCACGTAGCCTTGCGACAGGGCATGTTCGTCTTGTTCCCTGCTCCGATGGCATGGCCGCGGTTGAGTGCGCGTATTACTATGATGAGATTCTGAAGAAACCGCGTTCTCATATGCTTCTATTGGAGAGCAGGGACGGGCTTCAGTTCAATATAAAGAGAGAAATACAGAAGTCTCCTGAGAGAGGATGGGCCGCGTATTATCTCACATCTTCCGATATAAAATACAAGGAGAACGAGGAGACCTGGTACTGCTATTATTCAGCTACAGGAAAAGAAGAGGGGCCCAATCCTCTTGTCCGTGAATCTCTGGGACTCCTTCTTGGTAAACGCAGATGATAATCGATCTTCATTCAGACACCGTTTATAAAATATGGGGAAATGGTGGTAATCTGCTGCGGAATGAATATAGTATCGACAGAGAAAAGCTGATCAGAGGCAATGTACTTGCCCAATGCTTCGCACTCTTTGTTCCGCAGCATGAGCATGTTCCAGAAAATAAGCAAGGTCTTTCTCCATGGGAAATGCTCAATGAGCTTCATGATGTCTTCGTGGAAAAGACAGAAGAAGCCTCAATACCTGTATTCCAGATCGGCAGGAATGATATTCCCCAGGCGATTCTCACGACAGAAGAAGGTGCTTCAATCGAAGGTGATATATCGCGTCTTGAGACATTGAAGGAATGGGGCGTTAGGATTTTCGGGCTTACATGGAATTTTGAGAATGAGCTTGGATATCCTAATTCTGATGACAAGGAGATAATGGGAAAAGGACTCAAGGAGAAGGGCATAGAGGCTGTACGTGAATGCGGACGGCTAGGGATAATCGTCGATGTATCTCATCTCTCTGATGGCGGGTTCTTTGATGTCATGAAATATGCGGAAGGGCCTATTATCGCAACACATTCAAATTCGAGAGCTGTAACAGCTGTCTCAAGGAATCTTACAGATGAAGAGCTCAGGATGCTTTCCGATAAAGGCGGGGTTATGGGGCTCAATCTCTGTCCTGCGTTCCTTCATGATGAGAAGGCGGAGAAGGCGGAAGATGCCATAAGCCGTGTAGCGGATATGGCGGAGCATGTGATGCATATCTATGACACTGCAGGTGAAAATATTCTTGCGCTCGGTTCAGATTTCGATGGAATAGAAGGCAATCTTGAGATACCATCTCCAGATAGGTTCTATCTTCTTTTCGATGAGCTGAAGAGGAGAGGGATGAAGGAATCGGTTATAGATAAACTTAGCTATAAAAATGCACTGAGAGTGCTTTCCAGTGTGTAAGGAGGAGGATATATGAAGA
>JADIMF010000015.1 GCA_017694915.1 Candidatus Ornithospirochaeta stercoravium | reverse complement strand
GTCTACAGGACTTCTGGTAAGCCTTTATCGTCATATTCCGTTTCCGACACGCTCCGCAGTGATATCGATTTTGTGATCATAGGTCTTAAAAGGGACAAGAAGGAACTTGACGAGAGAATAGAGCTCCGTGTCTCGCAGATGTTCTGCGAAGGCCTTTACGATGAGATAAAGAAGCTTATGAGGATGGGTGCCGATATCTCCTGGCCAGGTATGCAGGGAATAGGGTACAGGGAGTTCATGGATGCCCGTATTTCGGGTGAGGTCTCCATCGACACGATCAGGAAGGACATAATCAGGTCAACAAGGCAGTATGCAAAACGGCAGATGACATTCTTCTCATCCTTTGCCACCTGCCGCTTCTTCCATCCTGATGATATCGATTCAATCAGATCATATCTTTCTTTCAACGGTATAGCTCTGGGCTAGTATTGTATCGAGATATTCGTGTCCTGTTATCTCTGATCCCACGATATTCCACCAGCCTCTGTCATTCCATTTCATCTCGAATGTCTGGGTTACCCTGTATATGTATACCGCGATTGTTCCCGGAGGCGGGATAATCTGTGTGCTATCATCCTCAGGGAACGGAAGATACCATATGCCTGTCGCTATGAAGTGGTTCTCCTCAGTTTCCTCAAGGCTTTCCAGAACAACACCATATATCATTGAGCCCTCCGGAACTGCGGGCATTCCTTCGTTTACCCACTCCTCAGCATTCACGAACGGATCATAGGATTCATATGCAAATCTTGTCCTTGTCGATACATAGAGATTCGTGACCTCCATTTCCTGAGGAGGGGAGAATCCCTTTACCGCTGTAGTGAGTTCGGACGGATCACAGTTTGACTGAGCTTCATAGAAGGCTTCGATGACACCTGCTTTATCGAGATCCTTCGTTGTAGGCGGTTCAAGAAGTCCATGGAGATAGCTAGCGAGGAATCCTCCGACAAGAAGGACAATGACAGCTACAATGCCGATGGCAGTTCCCTTTGTTCTCCAGAATGTGTTCCGCTTATATATCCTTGTACGTTCAGCGAAATATGTGCTGTATGCCTCAGACTCCCTTGTCTTCTTTATGCTTGCATCTCTTTCCTCTTCCGTTCTTGGAGGCAGATTCCATTCAAGGTCACGGCTCTTGGAAAGGAACCATCCGAGGCATTCTCCACCGCTTCCGTTTCCCATGATATCTCTCATCTCACGGCTCTTCGCGTGGAATATGAAGGATATGAAACCTTCTGTCTTTTCAGGAAGCTTCTCGAAATATGAAATAGGAACCTCCCTGTATCCCGAGCCTCTTACCTCATCTGATGCAAACGGGAATATGCCTGTTGCGGCATAGTACAGGAGCTCCGCCATTTCCGTAATCAGCAGGAACTGCTTTTCCGCAGTGCCCTGGATGATTCTGTTGACCTCGTTCTCCTTTGTCTCCTCATCCCTCATGATACCGATGAGATCTCCAAGGTCTGGGGGCATGATGAGTATGCTGTCCTCTCCGTATATCCAGATTCTGTAAAGGGGGAAGATACCTGTTATCAGATCAAGGTAATCTTCTTTTGCCGTTGAGAGGGCAAATGCGAGATTCCTTACGATCTTAAGCGCCTTTGGCCTTGAATATGTCGAAATATCATAGATAGGGCGTATCTCGCATGGTGAGAAATAAACATATCTCATTCCCTCTATGACGCAGAGGCCATCCCAATACCATGATGAGAGCGAATGCCCGTCAGAGATGATTCCATCCTGTTTGGTTCCCTGCATCAGATGCTTCGGAAGTCCGAAATCATCGCGTCCGATGCATATTGCCGTCTTCTTCTCTCCGTCGCGTACTATATCGATTATCTCATTCATCTTCCAAAATGAAGGCCGCATGTCCTGCCTTCGTCTCCTTTTCAGAAATTCCTATAAGCTTCCACCTGCCGCCAGTAAATCGTGTTACGGCTTCAGCAAGGGGCGCTCCACATGCCTTGAGCTTTCCCTTCATCCATGCATCCATCAGATGCTCTGAGGAGAGTATGAGATTCACTGCCTCATTTCTCTCTTCTTCGATTCCGTCATCAAGGCGACCAGTCATATTCGAGGATATGATGAATACGGTGTTTCCGTCATCATATCCAGACAAAATTCTGGAAAGCTTCTTCATATCTTCACTGTTTTTCACAGATACAAAGAGCGGATGGAATACAGACTTCGGATTATGATACGCGATGAATGGCAGAAGAAGCTCCATGCTGTATTCCTCCTCCTCGTATGGTGAGGCGGAAGGGAAAGGCAGAGCCTCTATTCTCACAGTTCCTAGCGGGGTGTTTTCATCTCGCGTTTCCGATGAGAAGAGCATTGTCCCCTTGTCGCGTTCAAGTACTTCCCTGTGAAGAGGAAAGAGTCCTATGATCCTCGTTCCGTCCGGAATGGATGCAAAGGCCTTTCTGTACAGGTGCGCTATGTATTCAAGCGCCATATGGGGGAGTATGAAAGCCTTGTGCCTTGCATCATCCTCAATCGGACTGACAAGTTTCATCAGCGCATCTTTTTCAGAAGGGTAGAATATATCTTCATGGTAGATCATCTCAGAATCTCCTTGACTCGTCTTTCATCGAGCGTGACGGAGAGGTTCCTCTCCTGTGTGGGCAGTACAAGACCTGTCTTGCCATCCTTTGCCCGTCTGAGGTATTTCACCTCGGTGTAATACAGATCGGCTTTCCCGCTCTTCTTTGCCTTTGAATAGTGTATCGCAAGCGATGCGGCATCCAGCAGTACAGGCAGAGGCACGCTCTTTCCTTTCTTCGCTTTTATTATGACATAGCCTCCGGAGAAATCCCTCGTATGCAGCCAGATGTCCGAACCTCTTGCATAGTGCCTGAGGATTGCGTCGTTTTCCTTCGCATTCCTCCCGATTGCGACATCAAAGCCCTGTATGGTCACCCATACACCAGGCTTCTTGTCATCATCCTTCTTTCCAGTCTGAGGTTTTTCCGCAGCTTTCTTCAGCTTCTCCAGCGATGCCGATTCAAGGAGTACCCTGTACTTCTCCTCCGTCGTTTCTATCTCTTCAGAAAGCCTTGCGATTTCCTCATCTGCGGCCTCAGAAGCTTTCTTGTCTTTCCTGTACCTGGAATAGAGTTTTTCGAGATTCTCATTGGGGGAGAGCGCTGGATCGAGAGAGATTGTGATTTTTCCCCCTTTATCCCAGTCATCGAGATCGATGCTGTCCATTCCTTTCTTCACAGCCCAGATGGATGCTGAGAGGATATCTGCAGTACGCCTGATCTCATCAAAGCCTGATGTCTCCTGCTTTCTCTTCTCCTCTCTGGACAGTCTGTCACGTAGCGCTTGTATTTCCTTGTCACGTTTTTCCTCAAGCCTGAGAGATAAGTCTGAACGCTGTTTCTCGGAAGATACTAAGGATTCAGATCTATCTATGAACTCATTGAACGTCGGGGTGTCATATGGTCTTATCTCGAAATGCCGGGGACCTTCATCTTTTCTCTCTTCAAGCTCGAGGATTTCTCCTTTCTCCTCGTTTCGTTGTGGCCTTCTGTAGAGAAGCTCGAGTATCCTGTTCTCCTCATCCGTGATTATGATATTCGAGCCAGGTCCGGAGAAAAGCCTGACATGCATTCTTATCGTGTTCTCGGAAGAGGTGAGTGATAGGTAGAATGCCCTGTCAAATGGATACTGGTAAACACCTGTCACTTTTCGTCCTGTGATATGTGCGTTCATGTACTGTGTGAAGCGCTGCATTGTCTTCGATTTCGCTTTCACGATACCTGTCCTGCAGAAACGTGAATACGGAGATGAGACCTCCACATACAGAAGCCATGCTTTCTCTGTCTTCGAGAACATCGAGAAAGTATAGGAATTGACACTATGCTCGGTTATCTTCTGTATGTAGCTTCCTTCAAGAGGCAGCTCAGACAGGAGTTTCTCTGTTTCCTTCCAGTTAAGACTCATTTTCTCCCCTGAGTCTTTCAATCTCGGCGGCGAGATAGAAAGATCCTGTGATGAGTATATCAGAGGAAAGTGTGAGCGCGCTATCAAAAGCGACGGAAGGTGATTCGATATATTCAATATCCTTCTCGGGGAATAATGACACGGCGAGTTCAAATATCTTTTCCGGACTGCTTTTCTTAAAGCTTCCCGGCTTCGAGATGATTATCCTGCGGAATGGGATGAAGAGTTCTCTGATCATATGCTCGATATCTTTTCCATCGACAGCCCCGAATATGAGTACTGGATCAGGAGATGATATTTTCATGAACGCATCGCGCGTGGTCGCAACAGAGTTGACAGTATGAGCTGTGTCGATGACTACGAGATGGGAGTCAATCATCCTTCTTTCGAATCTTCCTGGAAGCTGCATTCTCTCGAGATTCATTATTCCCTGATCTGTCAGGAATCTAAGTCTAGCAGCGCCAAGAACTGCCAGTGCCGCGTTCTCAGCCATCGCTTCTGTTGCCATCTGGAGTTTCAGACTGTATTTTCTGCCATCGATTGAGAAGCTTACCTTTTCTCCGTCCTTTTCCGTTGATGATGAGAAATTATGAATCTCATTCCTGAAGAGATGTACCTCGGCGTTCATTTCCCCAGCTTCTCTCAGGAACACATCCTCAGCTTCCTCCTTCTGCCTTGATATGAAAACAGGGGAGTGTCTGATGATCTTTGCTTTCTCTCCGGCAATCGCCGTTATTGTATGGCCGAGCACATCTGTATGCTCAAGTTCAATCGGAGTGAGGAAAACAGCCTCAGGGGATATCGTGTTCGTCGCATCCAGCCTTCCTCCGATTCCTGTCTCGATGACAGCATCTGTACAGCCATATTCTCTGAAAAGCATATAGCCATAGGCTGTATACATCTCGAACACAGTCGGATTTTCAGCCCCTAATTCTGGCGGCAGACGGAAGTCTTTCGTCTCCGATTCGAGTTTGTTGAACACATTGATGTAGAAATCATCAGGAAAAAGCTTACCTGACAACGTGAAACGCTCCCGTATCGTGAAAAGGTGGGGGGATGTATATAAGCCGCATACTTTACCGCTTCCTGTCAGAAGCGCTGAAAGATAAGCGGATGTGGAGCCTTTTCCCTTGGACCCTGCTGTATGATAGGTTCTGTAGCACCGCTCAGGATGATCCAGTTTATCAAGAAGTCTTTCCATCCTTTCTAA
>JADIMF010000128.1 GCA_017694915.1 Candidatus Ornithospirochaeta stercoravium | reverse complement strand
TCTCTCCTGAAGACCATCAGCTCCGGAATCAAAGTAGATTGCCTTCATCTCCACGAGGTCAACAACACCCTGGAGCCTATCTTCAAGTCCGATAGGAATCTGCATAAGAACAGCATTCAGACCAAGCTTCTCAATAAGCTGATCCTTTACCCTGTACGGATTAGCACCTGTTCTATCGCACTTGTTTACGAATGCAATACGGGGAACATGGTATCTCTTCATCTGGCGGTCAACAGTAATCGACTGGGACTGAACACCACCTACGGAACAAAGAACAAGGATTGCGCCATCGAGAACACGGAGAGAACGCTCAACTTCGATTGTGAAGTCAACGTGTCCCGGAGTATCAATAATATTGATCTCGTGACCCTTCCACTCTACGTTTGTAGCTGCGGATGCAATCGTGATTCCTCTTTCTCTCTCGAGCTCCATGGAGTCCATTGTTGCTCCAACACCATCTTTTCCACGTACTTCGTGGATAGCATGGATCTTATTGCAGAAATAGAGGATGCGTTCAGAAAGTGTAGTCTTTCCTGAGTCGATGTGGGCGCTGATTCCGATATTCCTCATGCCCAGTAAGTCGTGTGCCATATCGATAACCTCTCAAATAATATGCTTTTTGTATTTCAGGCATAGTGCGACACAGCGCTTTTATGCCACCAAATTGGCATAATAGAGATTTCTGGCGCTTTGTGCAATATGTAATCTGATTACTCTATTTCATGACAGAGAATGATTATATCCATGTTAATTCCATGAGCATGCTTGTTTCTTCTTCCCCTCGCGCCTATCTGGTGATACTATCCGGATATGGCAACTGTATTCGAAAAGATAATAGCTGGCGAAATACCATCGGTTAAGCTCTGGGAAGACTCGGAGTGCATCGCAATATTAGACATAAGTCCCGTAAACAAGGGACATGCTCTCGTTATATCGAAAAAATGCTATCCGACATTCACGGATGCTCCGCTTGAGACGCTTTCGCATATGATGGCGATTGCAAGAAGAATCGACGCAAAGCAGCGAGAAGTTCTCGGAGCAGATGGAACCAACATAATGATCAACAACAGCCCTGCTTCCGGTCAGGAGGTGCCGCATCTTCATATACATGTAATCCCGAGATACAGCGGAGATGGGAAAACCCCTGTATTCAGCAAGGAAGCTTATTCAGGCGATGAGGCAAAGGAATACGGAGAGAAGCTTCATCTATGATAAGAAAGGCACTGACAGCGATTCTCATCATTTCGGTTCTGGTATCATGCGCTTCATATACGATAAGCGATGGATACGCATCCATTGTCGTTCCTGAGAACACAGGGAAACCGGAAACCCGGTACAGGATCATTCAGGAAGAGAATAAGGAAAAGACGCAGGAAGCTATCGAGAATGCAAAGAAGGAAGCGGAGCATAGAGCCGCGATGAAGCGCAATGCGGAGGTGAATGAGTATCCGGAGGATATCTCGGAAATCACATTCCCTCATATCTATACACCGCTCAGGACAAATGCCACTGCAGAAAACGGAATCAACACATTCCAGATTCTCTTCCTTCCTCTTGGGGAGGAGGAAATCAGCGATGCGGACATTTCGAGGATCCTTGCATCCACGGCAGATCTCTCTCCGGACTTTGTAGTGCTCACAGGCTCGCTTGCAAATCAGGTAAAAGGCGCGAGAACCGCCGGATGGGATGCAGTGACGCTTGAAGGCGGAACAATACTCCACAAACCGCTTCTGAAGAGCGCAGATGCAGTCAAAGCATCCTTCTTCATAACAACTACGAAGGATTTTGACATTGCCCCTGTATATCTCCAGGCAGCTCTTCCTTCCTCTGCTGAAGGAATCAGCGCATGGCTTGATTCGATAAACGCGGAATCTGAAAACAACCTGAAGGCTGTCCAGGATGCAGATATGTCGATGGCTGACAGGGAGCGTATCATTGCGCTCTCCTCTTCCGAACCGATAACAGAGGACTGGATTGAGTTCACTCCGTTTGCATACCGCACCCCGCATTCATTCGCGGTTTCCGACTACCTTTCAGATAGCTCCTATATCGATGCGTACAGAAGGACTCACTTCACAGCTGAAGTCGATGGTGGAATAACAAGAAGGAACGGCAGCATATATGAACGCATGGATTCACTCTGGTCGGCTTCCCTTCTTCCGGAATCATCCGTAGCATTCCCTGTCCTCGGACTGACAGATACAAGGGGAATATTCGCAGTACTTGCCACTTACATATTCCCATGATTACCTTTCGGGAAAACGATTAGGAGAAAAACATGATTGAGATAACAAAAGCAACATTCGAAGAAGAAGTACTGAAGGCAAAGGAACCTGTCCTTCTCGATTTCTGGGCACCATGGTGCGGACCTTGCAGAATGCAGTCCAGAATCCTTGAGAATGCCGATCTTTCAGGCGCAAAAATCTGCAAATGCAACGTTGACGAGAACCCGGATCTTGCAGGAGAGTTCGATGTCCAGTCCATCCCGACCCTCCTTGTATTCAAGAACGGAGAAGTCGTGAACAGAGCAGTAGGAACCAGAGACGAAGCAAGCCTCAAGGCTATGCTCGGAATCTAAGAAAACTTTAAAAACATACAATGGCCTGCTGGAAAATGCAGGCCATTATTCATCAGAATGTATATCTCACGCTAAGTGCAGGAAGCACCGCAAGAGCAAAGAGCTCAGGCTCCGAATAGATAATAGGATCAAGAGCGACCTCAAGCGCTATATCGAGTCCGAAACCGAGCCGCGCTACGATACCAGCCATCATGCGTATGGCAATACCATCGGCAGAGGAATCTGAATCCATCTCTCTTCTTACATAGCCTGCGCCAATGGATGCCTCAGCAAGCAATGAGAATGAATCATCCTCAATAAGGGAGAAAGCAGAATAGAACGATGCCGCTATGTCGTATCCAGGATATCTTTTCCCTGATCCATATGTATATGCAGAACCATCAAGACGGAAGCCGAGCATTGTCTCCCCTCTTTCGGCAAAACCTTGGATGAATGTGACTCCAAGCCGCATGTATCCCGGCATCCGATAACCACCATAGTATCCGATACTGGCTCCGATGGATGTTGTTATTCCGCGCTCTTCTTCGTGTACCTTCTCCG
>JADIMF010000127.1 GCA_017694915.1 Candidatus Ornithospirochaeta stercoravium | reverse complement strand
GCGATTACGATGAGCGTCTTGCCCTTCACAAGTTCGCTGATCGCCTCCTGAATGTACCTTTCATTATCCAAATCAATGCTTGCGGTAGCCTCATCAAGTATTACAATCGGCGCATCCTTGAGAATGCATCTGGCTATAGATATACGCTGTTTCTCCCCTCCGGAAAGAGAAGCTCCGCCTTCACCTATAATCGTGTCAAATCCGTCAGGAAGAGACATGATGAAATCATAGCATCTGGCCTTTTGGCAGGCTTCGATCACCTCCTCTTTTGTGGCATCCGGCCTGCCCATCACAATATTGGCATAGACCGTATCCTGAAAAAGATATACACGCTGGAAAACCATGCTGATCTGTTTCATGAGTTCAGACAAAGGCAGATCTCTTATGTCAACGCCTCTTACCATGATGCTGCCATTATTTATATCCCAGAAACGGGCAAGAAGGTTTGCAAGTGTAGTCTTACCTCCGCCGGAAGGTCCGACAAGAGCAGTCATGGTGTCTTTCAAAGCAATAAAGCTTACATCATGGATGGTCTCCTTATCCTCATAGGAAAATGAAACATGCCTGAACTCAATCTCAGGGCTTTCTGTCACGGCTTCTATATGTTTCCTGCCTTCATCTGGAAGAGTCCTCTCCTCAAAAAGGGCTTCAATCCTGTCAAGACAGCTGGCCATGACAGTAAGGCGCGAAGACTCTGCATAGAGTGTCTTGAGAGGCACAAATATGGAAAAAGCGAACAGCATGGCTCCGATAAGATATGGCAATGTTATCGTGCCTGAAGCAAAGAGGATGAATGCAAACGCTATTACACCAGTAATGCCTGCTGTATAAAGCGCATTATGCAATACCATCCACGGCACCTGCGATGATTCATATCTGAGAGCTGCCCTGCATGTCTCTTCGATATTTTTCGTCAGCTCTTTTGATTTCTCCCCTGTAAGATTGTAGCTCTTGATGATCCCGATTCCTTCTATATGGGAGATGACGGCATCGGTAAGCTTTTCGTTCTGCTTCTGTCTTATTGCGGCATGCTTCAGGCTTGAAGTGTTCATGAAATGCGCTGAAATTACCACAAGGAGACTCACAACAGCCGTGAGCAGACCTATTCTCCAGTCAATGAAGAACATGAAAAGATTGATTACGATGGCAGTGAAAGCATTGGAAAGCATTTCAGCTATTGACTGCATCACGTTCTCTTCCACAAAGACCATATCAGAGCTGAGGACAGAACTTATTCGTCCGATATTGCCAGCCGTAAAGAACCCCATGGGAAGCTTGCGCAGCTTTTCGCCCAGAGCAATGCGCTTATCTGCAAAAATCTTGTATCCTGCAGTACTCTGCATCTGGTCTGAAAGCCTTGTCGCCGCAATATTGAGCAGGACTGTCACGACCATTGCCAATAGATAATTCCAGCAGCTCCTGATTGTTATCGTCCCGTCATAAAATGAAGAGAACATCAGAAAGCCAAGAAAAAGCGGCATCATGACACATACACCTTTTATGAATGCAAAGACAGCGGCAGACAGCACCCTGTTCCTGTATGGACCGGAGAACTTCAATATTCTGATAAAGAACTTAGTCATCTTTCCACCTCCCTGTTTTTCACATTCCAGGCAATGCTCTCCTGGCTTATCTTCCACAGCCTTGAATAGGTCTCATTCGTCCTGAGCAGGTCTTCGTGTCTGCCGTTTCCCGTTATCCTCCCATTCTCAATCACATAAATGCAATCAGCATTTTTTATAGAGGAAATACGGTGCGCGAGTACGATCAGGGTCTTATTCCTGACAACCTCTGAAATCGCCTTTTCCATCTTCTCCTCATTCTCCGGATCTGCGAAAGCCGTGGCTTCATCAAGAACAACAATCGGGGCATCCTTGAGAATCGCACGTGCGATGGAAATCCTCTGCCGCTCTCCTCCAGACAGCTTCGTTCCACTGTCTCCGGCCATGGTGTCCATGCCATATTCAAAACGGGAGATGAAATCGAGACACTGGGCCTTTCCTGCAGCTTCCAGCACTTCTTCATCACTTGCACCTGGTTTACCGATTCTGATGTTCTCTTTAATGGATGTATTGAACAGAAACTGCTCCTGAGACACAAAAGATATCCTCTCATTCAGTGCTTCAAGCGACATGTCTGTGATATCCTGACCGCCAATCGTAATGTGCCCTTTGCTGACGTCATAATAATGCACGATGAGTTTCGCAAGCGTGGACTTTCCTGCACCCGACTCTCCAACAAATGCAACAGTCTCGCCTTGTCTTATATTAAAGCTGACATCTTTTATCACCTCATCCTGTCCATATGAGAATGAGACATGGTCAAAGACGATATCATCGTTCCTGCCTGAATAAGGCTTGTCACTGCATATCAGGCTTTTTTCATTGACTGTATTCTCAATTTCATCAAGCTTTCGTCCGACCTGGGCAAGAGAGGGAATGAATCTGATTGCCTTGAGAAGCGGTGTTCCAAGACCGAATGACAGGCATAGGACAAGAATAAGATCTGAGAGTGTTGAGTATCCGTGAAGCACAAGCATGGCGCCAAACGGCAGCGAGAAAAATGCGGGGCAGGCAAAGATGCCAGCATAAAGTGCCATCCAGGGCCAGCAGGCTTTATACCAGTCAAGAGTGAAATCCCGGTACGCCTTAACATCGTTCTGATAACGCTTATAAGACTCACCGTCCTTGTTGAATATCTTAACGACTTCCATGCCGTTGACATATTCTATGATCGTGGAGTTCATTACCTGTGCGGATCTGTAGTAGTTCTCCATCCTGTCGAAGCCTGTCTTTGTCATACAGGATACAGCCCAGAGCCCGATTGGAACTGTGATGATTGTAAGCAGCGCCAGTTTCCAGTCTATCAGTATCAGTGCAATGAAAATACATAGGGGAACAAGCAGATTGCCAAAACCTTCCGGAATCGCATGAGCCAGAAGGAGTTCAAGGCTTTCCACATCATCGACAACAAGTTTCTTGAGCCTTCCGACTCCCTTGTCCTGAATAATGCCCAATGGAAGACCTTCAAGCTTTTTCTGTATGTATTTCCTTATGTTCGCCAGTATGTTGAATGCCGCTATATGCGACAGCGATAAGCCTCCAAGATAAAGGGCAAAGTTGAGCGTCAGGAAAACAAGAATCAATACAATCCTTGAGACTGCGGCCTCAATGCTTATCCCACTGCTGGTTATCAGCGGATTGATGATCTGATATACAAAGAAATACGGGATAATCGAACAAAGAACGGCAATGAAAACCATTATTGTTGCAAACAGAGTATACCTCTTATAGCCATTTGCATATTTCATGATCTTCCTGATCATTCCGGCCTCCTGAATCCCAGCATTCTGTGCCAGTTGAAAAGATTGCAGATATGACTGCAAAGGCTTTCAAGTTCATCCCACTCAAAGTAGTGGACGATTGGTTCATATATTGTCATCCAGAAAGACGAGAGCATCACATGCATCTCTTCTTCGCTTATTTCATTCTCAACCAAGCCCCTGTCCCTGGCCTTCAGATAGTAGGCATATGTTGACTGGCACATGCTTTCTACCCACTCATGTTCAAAGTGCGAATACTTTGTTCCTTCGCTGGACGAAAGAAGAAGGCGCATGGCGTCAATACGGTCATACAGAAAGCGGAACCACCACATCATATACCCTTCATCCATATTCCAGGCCCTCCACAGTTCCTCATCGGTTATATCATCCCGAAGTACCGCCTTCTCCTCCCTCACCTTTCTCAGAGCATCCACCGTATCATCGACAAGAGCGGAAAAGAGCTCTTCCTTGCCCTTGAACCGCTTGTACAATGCTCCAGTCGTGACGCCTGCCTTTCTGCATATATTGTTCAGAGACGCACCTAAAAAACCCTTATCAAGAAATTCTTCCTTGGCGCTTTCAAGTATCCGCGGGTCAATCGATCTATCTGGTTTTGCCATATTGCCTCCATTGATAATCATATTATCGATAATTAGATTATCAGT
>JADIMF010000126.1 GCA_017694915.1 Candidatus Ornithospirochaeta stercoravium | reverse complement strand
CAGGATCACTGTGGTATCCTGGTTTTGCGGAATATACAGAGAAGAACATTCCATCAGCATCTCCAGCTAGAATCTACATCTCCCTTGGAAACAAAGAGGCAAAGACCGGGAACAGGATAATGAAAACTGTTGCAGACTGCACGGAAAGAATATGCAGTCACTACAGCAGAATCGGCATGGATACCTTTTTTGAATGGAATGAGGGGAATCATTTCCATGATGCCCCTCTCAGAGTAGCTAAGGGAATACGATATCTTATTTCATGATTCATCTTTCAAAAACAAAGGTATCGTACGGTTTCAGGATATCGCCATCACCGATTATACGTTTACCATTAAGAAGCGAAGATGAAAGCAGAACATCATTGCCGCTGAAATTCTGCAGGAATATATATCGCTTACCGTTTCCAATACGCTCAGAAGCGAACACTCCTCTTGGAAGCGCTTTTGCAATCGGTTCAATTCCATTTTTCTCAATGAGCGACGAGAATAAATCATGATAGAAATCCTCCTCCATCATTGAGGCTATGTAATATGACCTTCCTTTCTTGTAATCATGTTCCGTAACTACAGGTAATCCCTTATAGAAATCATTACCATAGAGGAGAATCGGCTCTGCACTGTAAACTTCAGGGATCTCGGAAAGAACAGAGCATGTATAGTTTTTCCTGAGACCAAGTCCGTTTCCAGCAACAGGAATCGTCACGTTTTCCGCTCCATCCTGCAGAGCATCGATTTCTGCCCTTCTCAATCCGAGTACTTCAGATAATCCATAAGGAGTCTTTCCTGGATAGATCGAGTCATACTCATCTACTACCCCGCTCCAATGCGTGACAACAAGAATTCCACCATCGGCTGTGAATGATTCAAGACGCTCTGCCAATCCTGCCCTGAACATATAGAGCATCGGAACGACGAGGATCCTGTAAGCAGAGAAATCATGCTCTGGACCTATTACATCAGCATCCAGACCAGATGATCTAAGGCCAAGATATACACGACGGAGATTATCCCGATAATGCAGACCTTTGTTTCTGGGACCTGCAGAACCTTCCATTGCCCATCTTGATTCCGTATCCCTGATAATACCGGCAACTGGTTTATTGACAGTTCCTATGACATCTTTCAGTGCAGTAAGCTTGTTCCCAAGCGTGCGGGCTTCGCGGATTGTCCTTGTTTCACATCCGGAGGAATCAAGAAGTGCACCATGGAATTTCTCATATCCGCCTCGTCCATGCCTCATCTGGAAGAAAAGAACACCATCCGATCCATGGGCGACTGCTTCAAGAGATGCGGCTTCCATCACCCCATGTCTCTTCAGATGGGACAGGGGCTGCCAGTTAGTAGCCTCCGGACAGCTTTCCATCAGTATGAACGGCTTATCCTTCATAGCGCGGTAATAGTCGTGTTCCATCGCGTTATCTGCAGCGACAAGAACATCATCACCATCGAAACCAGTACCCCATGCCGGATAATTATCCCAGGATATGAAATCAAGGCTGTCTGAAAAAGCCTGATAATCCAATCCCAGATAGTCATACATCATGTTAGTGGTGACAGGAAGATCCGAATACTTTCTTACCGCCTTTATCTCCTCATTCATGAAGTCGACAGTCTGATGAGTCACGAACCTCTTCCATTCAAGTGATAGCGCAGGATTCTTCGACTCTCCAATGCTTGATGGGCTATCAATTGAGTCAAAGCTATCATAGATGTGGCTCCAGAAGGCATTATTCCATTTCCTGTTCAGGTCAGAGATGCTGTCATATCTTCCTTCAAGCCACCTGTGGAATGCCTCCTGACATAAAGGACAGTGACACTCTCCGCCATACTCGTTGGATATATGCCATGCGATTACAGCTTTATGATGTCCGAACTCCTTCGAAAGAGCTTCATCTATAAGCCTTACCTTCTCCCTGTAAACAGGAGAGGTATAACAATGATTATGCCGCTCTCCGAAAATCATCTTCGTTCGGTCTTCTCTAACACGTAGGACTTCTGGATATTTGTCCGACAGCCACTTCGGCCTCGCGCCTGATGGTGTTGCGAGATTGACGCTTATTCCTTCTTCATAAAGCCTATCGAGAAGAGATGAGAGAAAGGAGAAATCATACCTTCCTTCTTCAGGTTCCAGAAATGACCATGAGAAGATATTAACACTTACCGTATTGATACCCATTTCATGGAATCTTCTTATATCTTCATCAAGGACATTCTTATCATCAATCCACTGCTCTGGATTGTAATCACCACCGAAAAGCATCATATGTTCACGCTCCTTCATATACAGAAACCTGCCTTCCTCAATTCATCCTTAAGTGCCGGACGATTTGGGAATCTTCTAATCACATCTTGCAGATGTTTCTGCTGCAGTTCTTCTCCACCATTAAACTTTCCTACGCTCTTCAGGAAAGCGGCATAACTCTTATATGCATTCCTGCTGTTCATGAACTTTTCGTCTGTAGACAGATTCTTATCGAGAATGGCTATCACACGATCTGGATAGATTTCCGAGAGCTTAACAACGTAATCTCTTTCAATTCTTTCCACTTTTTCGCAATATGCCATCAGTCGGTTATAATCTTCTTCCTCAAATAGCAATCTGGTTGACGCATATCCGCTTTCAACTATCCTCTCATAAAGTTCATGCCATTCTGATTCGCTTGCATGATTTTTCAATTCATGGATATGCTCCAAAGTAAAATGGCCTACCGTGAATATACGGTAGACAAGCTCATCTGAAAGCTTATTAAAAGCCTTCTGCTCTCTATAAATTCCAAGCAATTTTTCAGAGATACGTATTTCATATTCATGATATTCGTTTCTATAAGCCTGAATTACAGATATAGCTTTCTCTGTTTTCCCTTCTGATATAAGTACATCCGCATATTTATCGACAACAGCCCAAGAATATTGGAATTTATCGTAGAAAGCCGCAATTTCATCATCGAATTTTCCCAGGACCTTCATTGATGAGAATGCGATTTCAGCATTTTCAGAACTCTCCGGATCCTGTACGAGCCTTTCCAAGGCCGCTTTAAGCTCCATCTCAGCAACTTCCATGTTTTTCACTATATCGATGAGGAATGCACGCAGAATACTCACAAAAGACGAAGACAACTTTTTATTACGATAAATCTCAAGAGCTTCTGCCTCCATTGCATTCTTATCCTTGTCTGCTGCAAAAACATATGATTCGGCAAGGATATGAGAATAGGAATCCATAAGATCCTCAAGACCATAGCCATAATCATTCAGTACGGCAAAAGGAATCTGGCATAAGATATTGAGGGCCAATGAAAAAGATGTACGGAACAGCTTCTTTCCAGAAACAAGCGGCAACAGCTTCTCATCTGCAATGCTCTGCAATTTTCTGAGAGATGAGACAACATCATACCCGGAATAATCATTCCAGTCATCGTAATACTCATCATTGGAAATCCCTTCTTTTATCTCTGAAATACAAACTCTGGCTTCAGCCATGATTTCATCACTATACCCCTCAGGCAGAGCGTCGGAATAAAGAGAGTACAGATAATCACGAACAGGTTTCCATGCAGTTGCAGCCTCGCTGACAAAGGCCCGAAGGTCCTCTTCGCTCATCGAGCTGATGACAGAATCCAAGGATTCCAAGGGTTGCTCAATGCTTTCCTTACCGGAGGACATCTCATAATCATCGAACTCATTCTCAATAGCATAAAGCACTGCTGCCTCATGCTTGCAATAATTTCCCGCTTCCGAATACGGGCAGTCACAATCAGCATCAATGAATTCTCCGCATTCATCTACATCGATGGAAACATTATAATCCTCTGACCCCTCGACAACTGCTTTATAACCATCTTCGGTTTTATTGATGCTCAGAACCGCACCGCTCTCGAAGTATAATTTCCCACGTTCAAGAATCCACGGAGCAAACAGCCCTCTCCAATCATTCTTCATACTCGATTTCATTATCTTCGCACCACTCGATAGCGAGTTCCCGATGTGCGTTATTCAGGAAGCGATACCAGTCATCCAGAAGACCAAGTTCTGAAGCTGTATATTTGAAACGGCGGAACGCGCCTGATCCATTTATCGATATTGCAAGCAGATTCTGCTCCTTTCTCTGAGGAAGGGACTCAATGAAATCCACCATTGTCTGATAATCATTTCTATCCCATTGTGAAGGAAATTCAATAAATCTGTCGCTTCCCTCTTCCAGAAGCTCAAGAATATCATCGTCATAATCATTATCGGCGATTTCGGAGATGAAAAGAACCTCTCCTGTTTCCCTATCAAGGTAACAAGTACTATCCTCGCTTACCATATCGATTCCATCAATTACATCCTGTAGCTTAACTTTCATAGGTCAGATTATAACAGCTTTTTTACCCTGAAATGTTATTTTCACATCGTCCTAATTCCATACATTCATGAAATTTTATAAGCATTCTCAATCTTTATAATGCGAATCTGATGTTGAAAATCGAAATTTAAATAAACTTCACATTTCTTTTCTTGACATTTTTACATTTTATGTCAAAGTGTAAACATAAGGAGTTTGAAAATGACAAGAGAAGATGTTTTTACTGCAATTGCAGAAGTAGTTTCCGACAGGACAGATACAGCCAGGGAAGATGTGCAAGAGGAAAGCACATTTCGTGATCTCGGAGTTGATTCTCTCGATACAGTAGAGATTCTGATGGAGCTCGAGGACAAGCTCGGAACGGAAATCGAACTTGACAGGAAAATCTCGACAGTCGGCGACCTCGTATCATTCATCGTCGACAAGGAGAACTGAGGATGCTCGTCACCCCGATAACAGAACTTCTTGGGATAAAATACCCTGTTTTCCAGGGCGGCATGGCCTGGATATCAGACGGGAAGCTCGCGGCTGCTGTCTCGAATGGTGGCGGCCTTGGCATCATCGCATCCGGGAATGCTCCTGCGTCGTATGTCAGGGATGAAATCAGGAAGGCAAAATCACTTACAGATAAGCCATTCGGTGTGAACATCATGCTTCTGAGTCCATATGCCGACGAGATTGCAGATGTCGTGGCGGAGGAGAAAGTCGCTGTTGTCACAACCGGTGCCGGCAACCCTCAGAAATACATGAAGATGTGGAAGGAAGCCGGTATCAAGGTGATTCCAGTAGTCGCCTCGACTGCTATCGCAAAGCTCATGGAGCGCATGGGAGCTTCCGCTGTAATCGC
>JADIMF010000125.1 GCA_017694915.1 Candidatus Ornithospirochaeta stercoravium | reverse complement strand
TTTTTTATTGTCTTCATTTCTCCCAGGGATTAGACTGTTTCCATGATTACAGAGAAAGGCAAGACATTCGTTGTTTCAACAGAGCATACATCGTATATGATGACCGTACTTAAGACTGGTCATCTCGTTCATCTCGGCTATGGTCCAAGGATAAATGAGATTCCTGATCCTGCACAGTTTCTCGGACCAGAGCCTGCTATAGTCGGAACAGTCTGTTACTGGGATGATGATCATCCTGGTGTGATTCCGACCAATCTGGCATTAGAGTATTCGGCTCCATTCCGTGGTGATAACAGAGAAGCTGCCCTTGTTGTCGATTATGGCAATGGTGCTACTTCTCTTGACCTTCTCTATAAAGGTCATAGGGTGTATGAGGGGAAGGATATTTCATCTCCCATCTCTCTTCAGCCGGAAGATGGCAATGAAACGCTTGAGATAGAGCTTTATGATTCAGCTACAAGGATTTCCGTTACACTTTCATATACTGTGTTCCCCGGTTCCGATGTAATCGTGCGTTCAGCAATCCTTGAGAATAATACCAAGAATGATATTGTGATCAAGAATATTGCATCGATGCAGATGGATATACCATCTGACGGATGGACGCTCTATTCATATGATGGCGCATGGGCGAGGGAAAGATATGAGCATAGGAGAGAACTTCAGCCTGGAATCACCATCATCGACAGCAAGCTTGGTTTTTCCGGTAATGAGCATAATCCTCTTATCTATCTTGAGAACAGTAAGGGAGAAGCATATGGCTTCAACCTCATCTATTCTGGTAATCATAGGGAATTGGTGGAAGTATCGCCATTTGGCAAGACAAGGGTCATGAATGGCATCAATCCATATGGTTTTGAGTGGAAACTTGCGCCTGGTGAGTATTTTACATCTCCTGAAGCCATAATGGTTTATTCGAAGAACGGAAGAGAAGATGCCGCGCTTTCATTCCATTCATTCATAAATGAGTTCATCGTTTCGGGTAAGTGGAGGAAAAAGGAGAGGCCTGTTCTTCTAAATAGCTGGGAAGGCTGTTACTTCGATTTTGATGAGGAGAAGGTCTATCATCTTGCAGAATGCGCTAAGGAGCTTGGCGCAGAGCTTTTTGTCCTTGATGATGGCTGGTTCGGTAAGAGAACTGATGACACCAAAGGCCTTGGTGATTGGTATACCAATCGTGATAGATTCCCGAATGGCATGGAGGCATTTGCTGAGCGTATCCGTTCACTTGGACTTATCTTTGGTATCTGGATGGAGCCTGAAATGGTGAATATGGACTCGGATCTCTACAGGGCTCATCCGGACTGGATTATATCTCATCCTAAACGCCGTCCGCTTCCTTGCCGTCATCAGTTCATACTCGATCTTTCAAGAGAGGATGTTAGGGAATATATCCATGACTCAGTAGCTTTGATTCTCAATGAGACACGAGCTGGGTATATCAAATGGGATATGAACAGGGCGGTATCGGATCTGTACTCATTCTCCGATGAGAACCATCCGATAGGAGAGCTTCTGCATCGCTATATCTTCGGTCTTTATGACATCCTAACTCGTCTGAAGAAAGAGTTCCCTGATGTTCTTTTCGAAGGGTGTGCCTCGGGTGGAAACAGGTATGATCTTGCAATGCTGATGTTCATGCCACAGACCTGGGCAAGTGATAACACCGATCTATATGATCGTGTCTCGATACAGGAAGGAACGCTTTCCGGTTATCCTCTGTCTACAATGGGTGCACATGTCTCCGCATCTCCCGGGCATCAGAGTCTGAGAGTCAGCCGCATAGACAGCAGATTCAATATCGCGGCATTCGGTGTTCTTGGTTATGAACTGGATGTGACAAGGCTTTCCGAAGAGGAGAAGAATGCGATTAAAGATCAGATTGCTTTCTATAAGAAGTACCGCAAGGTATTCCAGTACGGGGAATTCAGGAAGCTGAGGATTTCCGATAACCAGAGATTCTGGTATACAACGCTTGGAAAGACGACAATTGCTCTGGAGATACAGACGCTGAATGAGGTTCATACTGGAAGGAATGACAGGCTATATCTTCCGATAGCTGAGGATGGGAAGATGTACAGGATATCTGCAAGGAAGGAATATATACCGTCATCATTCCTTGGTGATAAATCCGCTTCTTATGGTAAGAACACAACGGAGGATTTCGTCGCTGAGGTTTCCGGTACGATTCTCAGAGAGTATGGTCTTGTCCTTGGTCCTCAGTTTACAGGAAAGGAATTCCAGGACAGTACAAGGATTCTCGGTGATTTCGGTTCCAGAATGTATGTCATAGAAGAGCTCGGCTGAGCTTTCCTATATTCTCGAAAGTGGTTATCTTCTAGCAGAAGGAGCAGCTATGCTAGAGCTTTATGATATATCGTGGTCCGTGCCTGAAGGTCGTCAGGTTCTGAGGAATGTCTCGTTATCCATCGCAGATAGCGGACTCACTGTTATAACAGGTCCAAACGGTGGTGGTAAGACAACACTTGCCAAGATAATCGCAGGAATAGTGAAGCCTGATTCAGGACGCATCGTTCTTGATGGTGAGGAGATAACAGAGCTTGATGTGACAGAACGTGCCAGGAGAGGCATTGCCTATGCTTTCCAGCAGCCTGTCAGATTCAAGGGAATAACGGTAAGGGATCTTCTCGAGATTGCCTCTGGTGATGATCTTCCTGAAGCTGAACTCTGTTCGCTTCTTTCAAAAGTCGGTCTCTGTGCCAGGGATTATAAGGATAGGGATGTTAACGCATCGCTTTCCGGTGGTGAGATAAAACGTGTTGAGATTGCTTCCGTTCTTGCAAGAAAGGCTAAGCTCACGATCTTCGACGAACCTGAAGCCGGTATCGATCTTTGGTCATTCACAGGTCTTATCGAGGCGTTCCAGGAAATAAAGAAAGACCCTGATAGAGCCGAGATAATAATCTCCCATCAGGAGAGAATCCTCAATGTGGCGGATAGGGTCGTCATCATAGAAGATGGAATGGTGAAGGAAAACGGGAAGAGGGAGGATGTGCTTCCTCATCTTCTGCCTTCGGTTTCATGCCCTGTAAAGCAGGTTGAGATGGGAGGCGAGAGATTATGAACAGCACTACAGAGGAGATTCTGAAGATCGTTTCGGACTGGAAAGGCTCGTTCTGCGGAGCATATTCCATCAGAGAGGATGGAAAGAGCGTTGCGAGAATGAGCACCGAGCATGTTCATATCAATCCAAAGGAAGATAAGCCAGGACTTGATATCATAATCGATGAAGGTGCAAAGGACGAGACAATCTCAATACCAGCATGCGTCACGCATGGAGATGTTGATGATCTTGTCTACAATGACTTCTATATCGGGAAAGATGCAGATGTTACTATAATCGCAGGCTGCGGTGTCCATACTGATAATGGTGAACCTGCCAGGCACAATGGAATACATCGTTTCTTCTTAGGAGAGAATGCGAAGGTCAGATACCTTGAGAAGCATGTGGGTCTTGGCAATGGTGATGGAAGAAAATCAATCGATCCTGTTACAGAGATTTTCCTCGATAAGAATGCCTCGATGGAGATGGAAACATCCCAGATAGGCGGCGTTACTGATTCAAAGCGCGTTACCAATGGTGTTGTAAAGGAAGGGGGGCGTCTTGTGATTCATGAGCGTCTCCTTACAGAGAAAAAACAGAAGGCTTATTCAGAGTTCTCTGTGGATATGATCGGAGACGACAGCTCTGTTGATCTCGTTTCAAGATCTGTTGCCAAAGATGAATCCCATCAGGATTTCAAGGCTGTGATTTATGGTAATGCAAAGTGTTCCGGACACAGCGAATGTGATGCGATAATAACAGGTCATGGAACGGTGAGTGCAACACCGCAGCTCGATGCCAACAATCTCGATGCGTCGCTTATACATGAAGCCGCGATAGGAAAGATTGCAGGAGAGGAACTTCTGAAACTCAGGACATTCGGTCTGACTGAAGAGGAAGCGGAAGAGAGAATCATCAAAGGATTCCTCCGTTGATTCAATGGCCCGGTTTTCCGGGCCATGTTTCCTAGTCATGCAGTGATTTAAGGTATTCTTCAGAGTTCATATAGTGAATATCATCTATTACTGTCTCAGTTCCTCTGTAGAGTACGTATTTCCCTGTAATCGTCCCGAATCTATGCTCTGTAAGTCTGCATTTTTCTGGATCTATCAGGTGCTTGTATTGGGATGGATGTATTTCCTTGCTATGCTTTATCTCGAATATCCTGCATGTGCAGTTTTCGCTATCAGCGATTACCATGTCAAATTCTCCGATAGCAAACTGCAGTACGAACACACTGCAATCTGGATAGGCGTGTTTTGATTCGAGGAGAATGATATCCTCCAGCATCCTTCCTTTTACCTCATTCCTTATTCTTTCAAGAATAGATTTCCTTTCAATCAGGGACAGTTGCTTCATTTCATTATCCTCAACAAGGCTTTTTATGAGGCTTTCGACCTGTGCATATCTAAGACCAGGCTGAGTGAATATGATTCTTTTTCTTTTGACACCCTCGATATCAACAACATCTATTTCCTCTATTAAATCGAGGATCTCTAGGTACTCTTTGATCTCCCTTGTATGGATATCGCTGATTTCAACTGTCTGTTCATCGCTGTTTCTGATTTCAAGCATCTTCCTGAGCCTTTCTGTAACGGCTTTGATATCTATTTCTTCAAGAATCGAATTTGGATTGCTGCGATCCTTTATGAGGTTCTTTGAAGACAATGACAGGTCACTGGAGATGAAGTCTCTTGTGAGGACTTCAATTGTGAATCTGTGATTCATATCCTCGACAACCCGGTTGATTGCGCTTGTAAGCTCATCTTTCTGAAATAGTTCCTCTAAGGCTCTGAAATGATTCCCATTCTGATATCCGATGAGAGAGTGCTGGATGTTCCTTGCAATTGCAGTATCAATGTATTCATCCGTACTGGATTTTGTCCTGAATACAAGACCATGATTGTAATCATATCCGCTTATGCTCATCGTGCCGCCATATCTGATGTATTCATCTATGCTGTCTATTCCAAGGACAAATGAGAATTCCCTATATGGTATGAATGTCGTATGAATCATATAGCAGCGGTCATAAAGCTCATCATCCTCTGCAAACATGAATCCAAGCGAATCTGTTCCTGATAGTACTATCTTCATACCGGAAGATGCGAATATATCTGAAAACAGTGCAGCTCCTTCTATGAAATCACTGAGAAGTGTGACTTCATCGATGAAAACGTATTTATAACCATTCTTCTCCAACTGGTGCAGATCCCTGCTGATATCGGCAAGAGTGCATGAAGGAAGAATCTGCATATAAGCAGTTTTAGAAAAATCGGCTTCTGTCATTTCGGAAATAAGCTGACGTATCATGGTTGTTTTTCCAGTACGACGCAGTCCATAGAGAATGAGCACTTTGTCCGGATAATCTCCATAGATGAATTCCCGCAGACCGGAAAATAAGCTTCGTTTTCTCATTCTCATTACGCTTGAAGTAAATGCTTTTAGCTCATCTCCAATACGTATAGCCGATGAGAATAAATAGTCATCGATTGTTCTTTTCTGAGTCATGGCTTTCAGCTCAGTCTCAAGTTCTTTCCTTTCTCTGATGCCCTCTCGGATAGTATCAAGCGAGCCATATGGAACATATTTTTCTCTCAACTGACCATCTTCACGCCATCTCTGATAATAATAGGTTTTTCCATTGATATGCTTTTCTGAAATGCTCCCCTTGGGTAGCCTGCTTATGTCTTTTCTGATTTCCTCTATGAGCATTCTAGTCTCCTTTGCGGTAATTATTATACCATATATTTCCTAATGTGGTATAAAAAGTGGTATAAACCTTGAAGTGTTGATTTCATGTATTTTTCATATTCACTGATGGTATTTTCTGGCTTTGTTCTGAAAAGTATGGAAAAATTCAGTTATGAAGCATATTGCCTTTCTTCT
>JADIMF010000124.1 GCA_017694915.1 Candidatus Ornithospirochaeta stercoravium | reverse complement strand
CCTTCTCATCAACATCGGGAAGGATATTCACAATCGAGATTGATGCTTTTCCGTCATTGCAGATTTCATGATCTGCCCTGTATTTTGAGGAAGATGGATGATGGATAAGATCGCAGTCTGTTATCTCAAGGATTATCTTATCGCCATGGGTTTCCTTTATGGATACCTGGTCATCATAGACGATGAATCCAAGTCCCGCCTTCTCATATGATGAGCCATCGAATGAGAGAGGTGCGTTGATATTCATGAAAGCTCCTTCAGGGATTACTGAAAGGAATCTCTCGAGATTGTCTGCAACAAATGCGGCAAGAAGCCTGAGCTTTTCCTCATTCTTTCTCTGGAGAGATACTGCGATTGCCTTTATTCCGTACATCGTAGCCTGTCTTGCGGCTGCGCATGTACCTGAGTAGATCACATCCGTCGAGAGGTTATAGCCGTGGTTTATTCCTGATATCACGGCATCGAAAGAAATCGGGAACAATGCTGAACGGTGGCTGTATACGATACAGTCTGCCGGTGTTCCCGAGATATGGAAGTGACGCTCTCCGTATTTTGTGACAGCAATCTCACCGCGTATCGTCATTGAATGCGATTTACCGCTCTGCTCACCTTCAGGTGCTGATACATATACAGTGTGTCCATGACTTACAAGGACTTCCTCAAGGATTCTTATGCCATCAGCCTGATAACCATCATCATTAGACAGAAGGATATTCATCTTTATCTATTACCTTTATTGCACCTGACGGGATATATTCCCTCACAACAGGCTTGAAGCCGAATATCCTCTCATACTCCTTGAGCTGTGTCTTGTATTCCTCAAGGTTAGCTTCATCGACAAGAGCGACAAGCGTTCCGGTTATTCCTACGGAGATCTCTGTAACTCCATTTACGCCATCGGTCTCAGAACCCCGCTTCACAAGCCAGTCGACTTCAGGTGATGTGAGCTCTGCAAGAGTCGAGATGTTTCTCTGCTCATATGTAAGGATTTTACCAATTGACACAGCATCGCCGGAGAGAAGGTAATCATAGCATTTCAGAGCAGCCGCGGAATCCTCAAGGATGAATCTTATGATTCTCTTATAATCCTCAGGTATCCTCGGATAGTTCTGCACTATGTCCTTGTGGGTAAGCTCCCTCACCTTCTCCTTCTCCGGAAGCATGCTGCGGAGCATAGAGAATGCAGCTTCCGCATTCTCACGGAAGAGAGAGACTTCCGAAGAGAGCTCATCTGCAGGAAGCGAGCAGTCGATGAACCATGAACCTGTCTTTCCGCCTTTCCTGAAAGGATAGTCGAATGTCTTATGGGCACAGGTCTCGAGGTCGAAGAGCATCATCTTGCCCTGCTCCGCTGTGAATATGGTAATCAGATCCCTGAGACGGGATTTGTATTTGTCTGTGTATTTATTAACCGAATATGCATAGCGCACGAGATTGTTCGGTTCGATTCCGAATGAGAAAAGCTCATTGAAAGCGACAACAAGCCCGGAAGCCAATGCTGCTGAAAGCGCTGGTGGATCTGCTACGGCACTCTGACCTTTTATCGTGAGATTGAATCCCGATGGAAGCCTGAAGCCTGAAGCTATAAGGAGCTGACAGAGGCCTTTTATGACAGAAGCCCATCTGTCCTCACGCTTTGCCCTTATTCCAGTGAGCTGGAATTTCTTTCTTTCCTTGCTGGTTGAATTGAATGCGATGACCATCTGGTCAGGACGCCTTGAGATAGCGACCCTGAGCCCCTGAGTATTCGTACTCATAAGGGAATATCCCTTGCAGAAATCAGCGAAAGCTCCGAGGAACGTTGTTACCTGAGGAACCTCTACAACAACCTCAGGCTCTGCATCGAACTCTGCTTTATGTGCATTAACTATACCATTCATAGGGAGAACACCATTTTCTGGAGATAATATATATGAAAAAGCTTTATGCTGTCAAAAACAATGGCCGGGGGTATAATCCTCGGCCACATCCTTTTCAGAGCGATTATTTTGTCTCTCTGTTGTATCTCTTGTTGAAGCGTTCAACACGTCCTGTTGTGTCAACGAGCTTCTGTGTTCCAGTAAAGAACGGATGGCATGCTGAGCAGATTTCAACATGGAGATTCTTTGCTGTGGACTTTGTCTTGATCACATTGCCGCATGAGCATGTGATTTCCTGCAGTGTGTACTCAGGGTGGATATTCTTCTTCATTTTACTCCTCCGGTTCTATGAATATACTGTCTGCTTTCACAGACAGGAGATATCGTCATCACCTCAGCGTCGATGGTGTGTTCATCGAGTCGAGGAACTCCTTATTATTGTTTGTCTTCTTCATCTTGTCAATGAGCGCTACGGACATATCGACATCGTCAAGATTACCGAAAGCAGAACGAAGCAGGAACACACGAGAAAGCACATCAGCAGGAAGAAGAAGATCATCGCGTCTTGTTCCTGACTTCTTGATGTTGATAGCCGGGAACTTGCGGTTGTCAGCCATCTTGCGGTCAAGCACGATTTCGTTGTTTCCAGTACCTTTGAACTCCTCGAAGATGACTTCATCCATTCTCGATCCAGTCTCGATCAATGCTGTCGATATAATCGTAAGCGATCCGCCCTGCTCAATATTCCTTGCAGCTCCGAAGAATCTCTTAGGCTTATGAAGGGCGTTGGAATCAACACCACCGGAGAGAATCTTTCCCGATGCCGGCACTGTCTGGTTGTATGCTCTTGCAAGTCTTGTAATCGAATCGAGGAGGATGACGACATCCTTCTTGTATTCGACAAGCCTCTTTGCCTTCTCGATGACCATCTCCGCGACCTGGACATGATGCTGAGCCTGCTCGTCGAATGTGCTTGCGATTACTTCAGCCTTTACATTCCTTCTCATATCCGTGACTTCCTCAGGTCTTTCATCTACAAGGAGCACGATGAGAGTGACTTCCGGATGGTTTGCAGTAATTGCATTCGCAATCTTCTGCATGAGAACTGTCTTTCCTGTGCGAGGCGGTGCGACGATAAGTGAACGCTGTCCCTTTCCGATCGGACAATAAAGATCTACAACGCGAGTTGAGAGATCTGAAGGCTTATCGTCCTCGACAATCTCAAGATGAAGTCTTTCATTCGGGAAAAGCGGTGTAAGCGTATCGAAAGGAGCGCGGATCTTTGCCATCTTCGGCTCCTCACCGTTTACCGTAAGGACACGGACAACAGCTGCGCTCTTCTCATTCTCACGCGGTGCGCGGATCTGTGCGAATACCGTATCACCTGTCTTCATGCCTATCGATTTGATAAGCGATGCTGAGACATATACATCCTCGGAGCCGGCAAGGTAGTTGTTCACACCATACCTTATATAACCGAAGCTGCCTTCCTGAAGGATCTCAAGGACACCTTCCACAAGGAGGGCACCACCATTTGCAGAGTGAAGCCTCAGCATCCTTGCGATGAGCTCTGGCTTGCGGGAATCGAGGATTACATCCTCAGGAATACCCTGCTCCCTTGCCCTGTCCCTGAGCTGATCGATGTGAAGAGCTGTAAGGACGGAGATATAAAGACGTGGCGCATCCGGGTGCTCATCGAGATTGATCTCCGGCTGGTAATCTTCCGGAACGCGTCTCTTGTTATTATTTTTCATTCTCTTATCACGGCGGCCACCATGATATCTGTCATCGAATCTTCTGTTATCGTACTGCTGATGATTCTCCTGACCAGCCTCGCCCTCTTCGCTTCTTTCCTCAGGATTCTCCGCTTCTGAAGAAGGTTCTTCCTGCGGAGTGTTGTCCATCTCCGGCTCTGGAGAAGCTGCCTCTGAAGGAACCTCAGCACTTGGAACAGCTTCCTGAATAACAGGTTCTGCTGCTTCAGCGCTTTCAGCATTCTCCTTCTCCTCCGGTGCTGCAGTCTCCGCATTCTTTTTGACAGTGACGCGGGTGCGGCGGCGGATTGTCACCTTCTTCTTCTCATCGCCTTCGGTCTTTGCTTTTCTTGGACGACCTGGTTTCTTCTTCTGAGGTTTCTCCTCTGCGGGTGCTGGAACGATTGCTACGTCCTCAGAATCATCAAATAAATCTGACATTATTTATAACTCCAAAAAATAAGGATGGATGTATTCTTCAAGAATGAATGCGCTTTCCGATCCTGAAAGCTATTAACACCTAGATGTTATTGCTTTCTGCAAAAGATAGTCAACAGAAAGAGAAATCAAATTTAAGAGGGGACAAAACAGGCTGCCCCATAAGCGAAGCAGCCTTGTATAATGAACCGAGGAAACTATCAGAGAGTTCCGTCAAGGATGGCGTCAACGACAACTGAGCCGACCTTGAAGTTGTTCTCCATAGCAGTTGCGAAGATATCTGCAGCTTCGATGGAATCCTCATCCGAAAGGGACTCGTCAGTGCGTGTCGGATCCCAGAGACCTTCCGGTGTCACACCATTCATGAACACGACCATGTTTACGCTGTCGCGGATGATGATGTATCTGTCGAGAAGTCCGAAGCGGTCAAGCACGACTGCAAGTGCGACATCTTCCATCTCTGAAAGAGCAAACGGATCTGGTGCATCATATACTTCACACATCGAGATTGCGTTCTGCTGGTCATAAGCGCCCTTCCAGTAGTTATCGCCGGAAACAGTTGTTCCTCTGAGAACCTTTGGATCG
The DNA here is from genome assembly GCA_017694915.1 of Candidatus Ornithospirochaeta stercoravium. Lineage (GTDB taxonomy): Bacteria > Spirochaetota > Spirochaetia > Sphaerochaetales > Sphaerochaetaceae > Ornithospirochaeta > Ornithospirochaeta stercoravium. The sequence continues at coordinate 2,517 of JADIMF010000124.1, read as the reverse complement.
CGGACTGCCCAGTCTGCATTGTCGAATGTATAAGCCATGAAAGCTCTTGTTTTATCAGTAGTCTCGATCTCGACATCCTTCACGAGGTTATAAACCTTGTCCATCAGATCCTGATCAAGGAGCTTGTATGACGAGCTGTCGTATCCTCCATCATGGAACCATGTAGGATTCTCAGGATTCTCCATCTCTCTCGGATCTGCATGATGACCAAGATCATAATCGATAGCAGCTGTGATGACGAACACATCGCCCATTACCGAATACTCAGTAGCAGATCCAGCACATCCTGTGCTGATGAAATAGCAGTCTGAGAAATCGAAACGCGGGTCGAGAAGGATTGAGTTAAGGCTCATTGCTGTATTGACCTTGCCCATTCCTGTTACGTAGATAGCAACCCCATCTTTGACATAGAGCTTCGAACCAGGCATACCGCCCTTGATCTCATACTCATCACCACCCTGTGTGTATGCTTCATAGTAATACTGAGCTTCACCAGGGAAATCACCTGACATCTCTCCATTCTCGAATTTCGGGAGAAGAAGAACCTTAATCGGAATTCCAGCATCTGCGGAGAATGCAGATGTGATAAGTACTGCTGCGATAAGCAGGAATGCAAGTGCCTTTCTCATATGGCCTCCAGGCCCTATTTGTACAACAGAAACGCAACAATAATCAATCAGCAGAAAGCAATAATTTAACGCTATTGCAACATTACCTTAATGCGATGCAACAAAACCACGATTTCTGCAACAAAATCGATAATCAAATATACCTTGCTGTGATGCTTTCCCTGTTTTTCCTGATGACATCCGGTGTACCGGAAGCAACAATCCTTCCGCCAGCATCGCCACCGCCGGGCCCCATGTCGATGATATAATCCGCGCTTCTGATCACATCAAGATCATGCTCAATCACGACAACAGTCGCTCCGTGGTCAAGAAGGGACTGAAAAACTCCCAGAAGGCATTTCACGTCATCCGGATGCAGACCGATAGTAGGCTCATCGAACACAAAGAGGGAATCAGACTGGCTTCTCCCCATCTCGCTTGCAAGTTTCAGTCTCTGTGCCTCCCCTCCGGAAAGGCCGGGAGTTTCCTCACCTAGCGTAAGATATCCAAGTCCAAGTTCCTGCAGGATAGCAAGACGGTCCTTTATGCTTTTCATTTTGCAAAGCACCGCTGCCGCATCGTTTATATCCATATCCATCAGCTCTGGAAGGGAATGACCCTCATAGCGGATATCATATGCATCTTTTGAGTATCTTGAACCACGGCACTCTGTGCATGGGATATCCACATCGGGGAGGAACTGCACATCAAGACTTATCGTACCTGTACCATCGCACACAGGACATCTGAGCTTCCCGGTGTTGTATGAGAAATCACCGGCTTTATAGCCAAGACGCTTGGCATCATCTGTTCTCGCGAAGAGCTTACGCAATTCATCATGGACACCTGAGTATGTCGCTACAGTAGATCTTACATTAATACCTATAGGTGTTGCGTCGATAAGCTTCACATGCCTGATGCCCTCCGCTTCGATTGATACAACATGTTCAGGCATTCTTTTCCCATTTGTAAGCGCTTCAAGAGCGGGGACAAGACTTTCGAGTATAAGCGTTGTCTTTCCAGAACCAGAGACACCTGTAATGACAGTAAGCCGGTTTTTCGGGAACACCGCTTCAAGAGGCTTCACTGTATGTATCGCATCGGTGCGGAGTGTTATCTTTCCTTCGGAGAATATATCTTCTGAAGGAATGCGTTTTCTTTCATTTCCATAATGTCCGGAAAGGTAAACACCGATTCTGGATTGAGGATTCTCTTCGATATCGTGGACAGTGCCCTCTGCTATAACGCGGCCTCCATTCGCGCCGGCATCTGGCCCCATCTCTATAAGCCAGTCAGAATCCTTCAGCACTTCAGTATCATGATCGACAAGAACCACTGTATTACCGTCACGGACAAGATCGTGCATTACGGCTTTCAGCCCCTCTATATTCGCAGGATGAAGACCGATTGACGGCTCATCGAGAACATAGAGAACGCCTGTAGTACGGTTTCTGACAGCTCTCGCAAGCTGCATGCGCTGCCTCTCTCCTGTAGATAATGTGCTTGTCGCCCTGTCGAGAGTGAGGTACCCAAGGCCGAGATCCATAAGCCTTCGAGCTGTATCAAGAAAGGATTCAACGATGTTATCAGCCATCGGCTTCATAGCGGAAGGAAGCGAAGAAGGGATCTTCCCCACCCAATTCACCAGATCCGAAAGTGTCATACTGCATGCTTCATCGAGGGATTTTCCCATGATACGAGGAGCTCTTGCTGCTTCTGAAAGCCTTGAGCCATGGCATGACGGACAGATATCCTCCTTCAGGAATTTCTCCACCCTCTTCATTCCGCTCTCATCCTTCACTTTCGCCAGCGCATTCTCTACCGTATAGACCGCGTTGTAATAGGTGAAATCGAGTTCTCCCGCCTGATTGGAATTTTTCGCCTTATAGAGGATATGGCGTTTCTCTGC
>JADIMF010000123.1 GCA_017694915.1 Candidatus Ornithospirochaeta stercoravium | reverse complement strand
CTTTTCTTCTCATCGGAAGAATAAAGCTCGCGTCTCAGTTTCTCTATCTCATCATTAAGCTCTTCGATTTCTGCCTCAAGCAATCTGAGATTCTCCGAATTCCTGCTATTCTCTTCGGATAGTTTTTCAAGCAAAGCCCTGTTTTCCTCGATTGCATGCTCAGTATCATCTGCTGCAGCCCTCGCCGCTATATACTGCTGCAGCCTGAGGATTTCCTTTGCCCCCTGATAGCTTTCATCCGATTTCCCTATTTCCTCAAGCCTCGTTATACGAGATTTCATAATCTCTGCATCATGCTCAAGTTCTGTATATTTCCTGATGTCGCTCTGCATAGCCATGACATCAATTTCGCTCTCGACATCACAGATATATTCCGTTATGAATCGTGTTATGTCGTTCATAGGGGTGAAGGGAACAGCTTTTCTGAGAAGGGAGAGATATTTCTCCTTCATAGCACCTTCTCTTGCTAAAAGAGCAGCTCTATATTCCCTATTCGACTGATACCACTCACCTGAGGCTTGTCTTATGTAATCCTTAAGCTGTTCCCTGTTCATAGGAACATCATTCACGTGAAAAAGCGAGGAAGGCAGCTTTTCGGGAACTATGAACCACATATGGGAAAAGGACCTGTCCTTATAGCATTCCGCGGCAAAAGAAGCGGTGAAATAGGAGTTAAGTTCCGTATCATGAAATTCCAGTGCAACATATGTCATAAAATGATCGGAACGCTTGTACATGAATCCGGCTTCCCCATCATCTCCCTGTTCTCCGAATAGATAGCTCTGCAGTGTCCTTGTCGATTTCTGGTTCGCAGCCTTGTTAAAAAAAGTACCGGAGGTATCACCAAGGAGCACAAGCTGCATGGCATCAATTATCGTGGACTTACCTGAACTGTTCTTTCCTGTAAGGAACGTGATCATCTCAAATGGTATGACCTGCAAGGAGAAATTATGCCAGTTCATCAGGAGCATTCGCTCAAGCTTCTTCATCCTCGTCCCCTTTCGTATCATCATCAATCATACGCGCTATCGTCGCAATCTTCTCATTAGTCACGATAAACAGAATAGTCGGATGTATTATGTATCTGGAATCACCTTTGTCTATGCTCCCGGATAAACGCGATATCACACGGAAGTTGAGCAATTTTCTTATGCTCTGTCTCAGCACATCATTTGACGGTTTCCTCTGGAAGAGAGACAGGCTTATCATACGCTGGATTATCGAAGCCAGAGAAACTGCGACATCGGAAGAAAGGGAAAGATTATCACGTTCCTCATCATAAATGAGACGAAGCATGTATATCAGCTGGGTTGTGAACTTATCGAAACGCTCCCTAACCCCACCTTCATCCGGAGAAGCATAGATTACTCCATAATTCTCATCACGGCAGAGTGATATTCCCATCACGGAAAGATACTCCTCCAGCAGAGGAAAGCATCTGTCGGCAAAAAGATATTCTGGATTTGTTTTTCTGCGGCCTTCATCCGAGTCATATACATATAGCGTAATGAACGTATGGAAAAGCAGCGAATTCAGGACTTTCCTGAAAAGCGTTTTATCACCAGACGAGAGATTGTCGTAACCTTCAACCATGTTTCCTCCTGAAAACAGCATTCGGCAAAATGAACCCGCCGCTTTCTATCTCATCCTTGCCTATCGTCATATCAAAAGGAGAAAAAAGCTCCGATGAACGCATAAGCGCTAGAATAAAAAGCAGTGAATCTTCTTCATTCTCAATACCAAGATCCGTGGTATAAACTTCTTCTTTTCCCTCCAGTCTCGACATGATGAAATCATCAATCTTATCATTCGAATATGTCGATTCAAACGCCACTATAAGCGATTCCGCCTCATTATCCGAGATTTCGGTTCTCTCGACCATCTCCATCTCACCATCATCGGCATCGGAATGTCTTACTCTGTCATAGAGCGATTCAAAGGAAAGGAATCTCGATGTTATCGCGGTAATTGAATCAGACATTGCGGAGAGCGTTTTATTACTGTCATTATGCATCAGGATCTTGGTCAGAAGTCCACGAATACCACGATCATAGCTCACCATATACCGCATCCTGTCGATTGCCGCCCGGGTATATTCAGCATGCCTGTTCTCTATCATCGAAATCGTGTGCTGAACGCTGGAATACGTGTCTATCACAAAATTGATTCTTCTGAGCACCGCCTCTTTCGCCGCGGTATCATCAGATTCTGGATATCTTTTCCTCTCCTCCGCGGCAAGTGATGATATTATTTCATCGCTGTCACTCCATGATTCCAGTATCGAGAGAATCGGCTGCTTGAAACGATATACTGAATCCGTGCGTTTTATCGGATCAAGAACCTTCTTGAGGATATCATGAGCATAATTGTCGAAATGATCAGAGAGAAGCTCATTCACCCCCAGCGCGGAAACTCTCTGCATATATCTCCGTATATTGTTATACAGCGTCTTCAGGGATTCTATGAATTCCGATGTATGCCTATATGATTCATCAAGTGCAGTATAACGGAAATCATGATCGTTTTCAGATTGCTTCAATACAGCATATGTAGAGAAAACAAAGCCATTATACTCCTGCCTGGATTCATTCATCACCGCATAAATGGCATCCATTATGGTGACAGCATAATCCGGGATAATGATATTCTCCTCAAACGATGACGAGGACGCGTATTCCGTCTGAATCCAGCCACATTCCATCAAACGGCGGAGTATTATAGAAACTTTCGAAGACACATCGTCTCCGACGCCATACTCGTTCTCCTCTTCCGAAAAGTCATCTGAAGTGAGCAGAGGTCCGAGACGGTCCGACAGCAATGAATGCAGATATGTACGTCTCACGACAAGATCACTGCTTCTGGCAGTTTCCCGGAGCAGAAGTATCGCCTCAATATAAAGCTCCTTCTTTGCAGAAGAAAGAATACTGAAGAATCTGTCCGGAACAATGTCGAAAAGCTTCACAGATGAATACTAGCACAAACACATTGCAGAAGACAGCATGGAACGGCTGTGCTACTCTTTCCCTATGGAAAAATCAAAGCTCAGGAAAGAGATGCTGAGTATACTCAGGGCTTATGACAGGAAGGAAGAAGAATCGAAGAAACTCTGCATGATGATAAAGAATTCTTCTCTCTGGAAAAATGCCGATACAATACTTGCATTCATTCCTCTTTCAACAGAGCCTGATATATCCCCCCTCCTGAATGACGAAAGGATACTCCTTCCATATATAGAAAATGATGAAATGAGATTCTCTGCATCGAGGAACTTCAAAAGATCGGAACTTGGGTTCTTGGAACCGGAACATACTGAGAAGAATTATGAGAAAGCTCTCATGCTTGTTCCTCTACTTGCTTTCAACGGCTTTTACAGGCTTGGTCGTGGTGGTGGTTATTACGATAGGTATATATCGGAGAATCGCTCAAGGCTTGTGACAGCAGGCGTTGCTTTCTCCATCTCGGAATGCTGTGATTTCATTCCAGAAGATCATGATGAGAAACTTGATTATATCTTTTCAGCCTCACGCTGATTATTTTGAATATCTGGGGGTGAACTCCTGTTTCTCAAGCATCGACATGAACTGAGAAACACTCTCATCATCCCATGTTTTCAGCACAAGCTTATCCCTGAACTCAGGCTCATGGACCCATGTAAGTATTGCGGCAACTGATCTGAGATACTCAGCTTCTTTATTAACAGGCGATGAAATTACGAATATCAGATGGACGGGATCGGGATAGTGATCATCAAAGATGATGCCTTTCTCTGAGAAACCAAGAGCAATGTGAACAGTATCTATATCAGGGACCTTTCCATGAGCAATGGCAACGCCATGTCCGATGCCCGTTGACTGGACACGCTCACGGCGATGCACTGCCTTGATGAACCTCTCCTTATCAGGAAGTTCATCAAAGATGGAGCACGATGAAATGATCGTATCAATAGCATCGTGCTTATCTTCGTCGGAGACGAAACAGAATACTCTCTTCAGAGACTCTATCACTCGTTTCCCTCCAGATAGGAACATATTGCAGCGGCGGCTTTTCTTCCCTGTCCCATTGCAAGGATGACAGTCGCAGCTCCAAGAACGATATCGCCACCAGCGTAAACACCCTTCATGGATGTTTCGCATGTATCAGGGTTGACGATGAAGTTTCCTCTCTTGTTTGTCTCGATCTCAGGTGTTGTCTTCTTGATAAGAGGATTCGAGGCGTTTCCGATGGCAACGATGACAGTGTCATACGGTTCGGTATAATCGGAACCAGGAATCTCAACAGGAGATCTTCTTCCGGAAGCATCTGGCTCACCAAGCTCACACTTCCTTATAACGACACCTTTCACGATTCCATTCTCATCGCCGATGATCTCGACAGGCTGAGAAAGAAGCCTGAGATTACAGCCTTCCTCAACTGCATGCTCAATCTCTTCCTTTCTTGCCGGCATCTCGTCACGTGAACGGCGATATATGATATCAACTCTCTCCGCACCGAGACGAAGAGCTGTGCGTGCAGCATCCATCGCGACGTTTCCACCGCCGAATACCGCAACGTTCGTTGATTTGAATATAGGCGTCATCGAATCCTTTCTGTCATAAGCCTTCATAAGATTCGAACGTGTCAGATACTCATTCGCAGAGAATACAGAGACAAGGTCCTCACCAGGAATATGCATGAACTTCGGAAGACCTGCGCCGGTTCCTACGAATACGGCATCGTATCCATCCTCTTCCATGAGTTCCTTGATGGTTCTTGTCCGGCCAACCAGCACATTGCGCTCGAACTTTATGCCCATCTTCTCAAGCTTCTCAAGCTCAGTGTCGACAAGATGCTTAGGGAGTCTGAATTCAGGAATTCCATAGCTGAGCACTCCGCCCATCTTGTGCAGAGCCTCGAATACAGTGACGCTATGGCCATGGCGACGAACATCAGCAGCACATGCAATCGATGCAGGACCGGAACCTACAACAGCGACCTTCTTTCCCGTCTCCGGAGCAATCTCAGGGAGCATTGCACTCTCAGCTTCCCGGTCCGCAACGAATCTTTCAAGTCTTCCTATTCCTACAGCTTCGTCGACATTCTTCTTCATCTTCCCGACAGTACAGTGCATCTGGCACTGGCTCTCCTGCGGACATACACGACCGCAGATCGATGGAAGAAGACTTGATTCCTGTATGACGGAAAGTGCACCTTTATAATCCTTTTCAGTTATCTTCTTTATGAATCCAGGGATATCAATACCGACAGGACAGCCAGAAACACATGGCTTGTTCTTACACTGAAGGCATCTCTGAGCTTCTACAAGAGCCTCATCCTCAGTATAGCCAAGAGCGACCTCGCTCATATTGTTGATGCGTTCCTTTGGATCCTGCTGCGGCATATCCATATGAGGAATCGCAGCCCTGTCTTTCGGTGTAAGTGTCTCAGGAAGCGAAGCAAGCACTTCCTTTGCTTCTTTCTCAATCATCTCAGCAGTTTTCACTTCAGTCCAAGCCTCCCGCAGATACCGCCTTTGCAGCTATCAAGATCCTCTTTCTCCTGTGCCTTGTATGTACGCTGTCTCATCATGAGGTTATCCCAGTTAACAAGGTGTCCGTCGAACTCTGGACCATCAACACAGACGAACTTCATCTCACCCCCGATATCAACACGGCATCCACCGCACATACCGGTACCATCAATCATTATGGAATTGAGCGATACAGTGATAGGAACACCAGCTTCTTCCGCTGTCTTCGTGCAGAATTTCATCATTATAGCAGGACCGATTGCAACCGCATGCTTCACATCACCCTCATCAAGAAGTCTCTTCAGAGGATTCGTCACAACACCTTTTTCGCCATATGAACCATCGTCAGTCACTATGATGAGATTCGGATCGAGAGCGCGCATCTTCTCTTCCTCGATGATAAGCTCTTTTGTGCGTGCACCGATTATGATCCTCACATCATTTCCTGCTTTCTTCATCGCTTCCGCAATCGGATAAAGAGGAGCGACGCCTATACCACCACCAACACATACAACCTTGCCGTAATTCTCAATATGGGTCGGTGTCCCAAGAGGACCGAGAACATTCTCGATTGAATCACCTTCATTGAGCTCTGCTAAAGCATAAGTAGAGGCCCCAACACGCTGGAATACTATCGTGATGGTGCCTCTTGATATATCTGCATCGGCAATTGTCAAAGGGATACGCTCATTGAAGTCGCCTCCCTTCTGTACGATAACGAACTGACCTGCTTTTCTCTCTCTGGCAATGAGCGGAGCCTCAAGCTCCATAAGAAATACATCCTTAGAGAGCGTTTCCTTACGTACAATCCTATACATTCTCCTCTCCTATATGCCGAGAGTATATAGAAAGAGAGGATTTGATGGAAGGAATCAGCGTATTGAAATCTCTATCTTCCCGCTTTCCTTCTTCTCTTTCTTCGGAATCGAAACATAAAGGATTCCATTTCTTGTCTCCGCTTCTATTCTGTCAGCAGCGGCATCGGAAGGAAGACTGAATGAACGAGAGAACTCCGGAAGCCTGATCTCAGAAGAGACAAGATGTCTTTCTTCCATTCTCTTCCTGAGCTTATCGCGCCAGGATTCATCGGACGAAAGCGTAATCACATTATTGTGTACTACAACTGATACATCCCCTTCACCATATCCAGCAATTTCTGCCTCGATTACATATCCTTCCTTTGTTTCATATACATCCACAGGTGGGATCTTAACGCTCGATGATGACGGGAAGAAGTCATCGAATAATCCGTTAAGTGCTGTCTGCGGTGTCATATTCCTTGCTGTGATTACGTATCTCATTTTTTTCTCCTTATTATGGGTATGAAAACGGGCAGGGTTACAGGCTCTGCCCGTTATTCCGGTTGTTATTTATTGATCTTTACCTCGATCTTCCTTGGCTTCTCTTCCGGAGTCTTAGGAAGCGTTACAGTAAGAATACCATTCTCGAATCCAGCGCTGATTGCACTCTCATCAAGTCCGTCAGGAAGGCTGAACGAACGCTCGAAGGATTCATGGCGTCTCTCTTTTATGAGATACTTCTTTCCGTTTTCATCCTTCTCTTTCTCTGTCTCATCAACAGAACCGGAGATATGAAGAACATGCTTATCAACAGTAATCTTCACATCATCTTCCTTGAATCCAGGCATCTCAGCCTTGATGATATATGCATCCCCTGTTTCCTCTACATCAACTGCAGGCATCCTTGAGGAATAACTGCCCCATGCGCCAAGCATTGAATCGAAGAAATCATCGAATAATGAAAGGTCTCTCCTTGTGTTTCTGTCATTGTATCTAGTTACATCGTTTGCCATTTTAAGGCCTCCTTATATTTTCTTTTCATCTGTTCCTTTCTGGAACACAAATCATACTGCAGAAGGCGTGCCAACTTTATTAATTATTTGTAATATAATAAATTACATTATAATAGCATTTATGCGGAAAAGGTGAAGAAAAGTCCCAAATGTCCATCCGAAGGGAGTCTTGATGATAATCCGGGCCAAAATGACCCAACAAGGCGAAACTATGGAAAAATATGAGACAGATAGCTAGAATCGCGGTATGTCAATCGAAAATGCAAGGAATCACCTTAAGAAATATGGCAAGGATGGAGACATCATCGAATTCAGCTCATCGAGCGCGACAGTGAAGGAAGCAGCGGCAGATCTCAATACAGAGGAAGGCCGCATCGCAAAGAGTATGTCATTCATGCTCTCTTCCGGTCCTGTTGTCATACTCGCAGCAGGAGACGAGAAGATCGATAACAGGAAATTCAAGGATACATTCCATGAGAAAGCCAGGATGATAGGACCCGATCAGGTAGAGGAAATCATCGGTCATCCTGTAGGAGGCGTATGTCCTTTCGGTGTGAAAGACGGTGTTACCGTGTACCTTGACCAGTCGCTAAGGCGCTTTGATTATGTTTACCCCGCTGCTGGATCTAGAAACAGCGCTATCAAGCTGACGATTCCAGAACTGGAAGAGACTTCAGAGTATAAATCGTGGGTGGATGTCACGAAGCTTCCGGAGGGGCAAGGAGCATAGTCTCTCTTGGGAAAAGGCTATTCATGGCAATACCAAGCCTGTTCATGGATTTTCCTACAGCCTCCGGCAGAAGCTTTGTGGAAACGCTGTTCCCTGGCAGGTTCTCAAGCATTCTCCCATAATGCGACATCACAGGCATTCCATTCATTTTTTCCGAAGGCAGGGAAAAGGAAGCAGGGTTAAAGCGGCATCCCCTATACTCAGGATTACCCTCCTTGTCAGCGGAAGGACAAGATGCGAACATCCTGCAGACCAGCGGTCTTATCTCATAAATCATGCAATGATGCTCTTTGTTCCATGTATCATACATCGGACATGATATGTTCGAAGGATTCCAGTCTTTCATCTTCTCCCTGAGTATTTCCTTCTTGTCTCCGAAAAGCATATAGGATGCGATTATAAGCGCCTCGGATGATGTGATGTCCGGGACGAAATGCTCACAGCAGCTTCCGCATCCTGATGGGCATGATAGATGGAATGATGATGAGAAAGAATCGAAATCCTTCTGTATGGTTAAGAAGAAATCCCTGATAGCCTTAAGTTCTGCTCCAATCTCAGTATTCTTAAGAACAGCAATTGATGAATCAACTCCATGAAGCATGGACGGAATTTTATGCATCCATGGGAAAATTTCAAGCAGTATAAGGCCCTTTGTGCTATGATTTCTCTTTAGGAGTCCATCGCATGAGCAAAGGTGTAATCTACATACTTACCAATCCTGCGTTCGATGAATATGTGAAGATCGGATACGCATCGAATCTGGAAAACAGGCTGAAAACGCTGAATAACAGCTCCGCGCTTCCATATGCATTCCGCGTATATGCTGTCTATGAGGTCGACAGCAAGCTTACCGATAAGGAACTCCATAAGCTCATCGACACTCTCAATCCCGATCTCAGGGCCATAGAGCATTTTGATGGAAAAACAAGGACAAAAGAGTTCTTCGCAATGTCGCCGGAAGATGCATACACCATCCTGGAATGCATAGCAAAGATAAGCGGAACGCAGAAGAACCTGAAGAGAATGAAACCCGAAGGCCATGAAGTACTGGATGAAAAGACAGCAAAAGAAATAAAAGAAGAAGCGAGGAAAGGTCCTTTCCGCTTCTCTGATTGCGATATACCAGCAGGAGCGGAGATAGAATACATAGATGATCCTGCCATACGACCAACTGTCGTAGATGACAGGCATATTGAGTACAACGGCGAGACGACATCTCTATCGAAACTTGCTCAAACACTGAGGAATTCTCCGTATCCGGTGCAGGGAACGCTCTGGTTCAGATACAATGGAGAGATTCTCAACGACAGACGGAATCGTCTTGAACAGGGCAAGGATTAACAAACCATGTGTATACTAGAAGTAGAAGAAAGAAACTCAGATCTTATCAGCAAGCTCATTGCAGTCTGGGAAGCTTCTGTAAGGGCCACTCACCTGTTTTTATCGGACAGCGAGATTCTGAGCA
>JADIMF010000122.1 GCA_017694915.1 Candidatus Ornithospirochaeta stercoravium | reverse complement strand
CTTCTACCGCTCTACGATTACAATCGACGTGCCGAGATTACCGAAATGAGAAGATTATCTTCCATTCGATATTCCTCTCCGACAGCTGATATTTTGCCATAAGCTGAGGACCGCATGAACCTGAGCCTATTCCGCTCATCTTGTAATCGAGATGGACCTCGAGATTCCCCGACGGCTTGAGCTCATAATTATGTCTGGCTCCCTCAAGTTCCTCCACCGTGTAATACGAGGCATTGAAGCTGAAAGGCTCCGAGGAATATGCGAAAAGAGATCCAACTTCGACTTCGGTTGTCCCATAGTGGCTTCCGTTCTCCTGCGGAACGATATAATCCTCATGCATCGCAGACACTTCAGAGTCAAAACGATCTATATAGGAAGCCCTTCTCTTATCCACATAGCTTTCATATGGTCCATAGCCGTAGTATGAGCACTTTTCATCGCCTTCAGACGTAAGGTGGAATGCAGCTCCGAATCTTGGGAGGAAGACATAATTCATGTCGCGCTCGGCAGAAACCGAAAGGAGTATCTCACCCTTTCCATTTACGCTCATTTCCACTGTACCGATAATCACAGGCTGCCTTGAAACAGGTGAAAGATGGAAATCGAAAGAGAGGACTGCAAGCTCATCCTCCGCATTCATCGATGATGAAACGCACTTCGAGGAAACCTTATCAAGATGCTCTTCCTTCCACTGCAGCTTTATCTTTCTGTCATTATCAGTAGGGGCTCTCCAGAGAGTCCATTCCATAGGAGATGCAAGCTTTTCCTTACCGTTGACAACAGCAGATAAAAGCACGGCCTTGCGTTTATCGAAAACATATTCAAAACCATCACCTGAAACGATATATTCCCTGTCAGTCTCAGATGCATGGACTTTCCCGGATTTCCCGATGGCAATATCCTTCTTCACACCTTCAGAGATAAGAAGCTGCTCATGACCAAGCTCAATCTCCCCCTTCTTGTAGCGAATATTGAGATAGGCATCATCAGTTCCGAAATGAGGAAGCTTAATGGAAGCTGTCTCAGTTCCGTCAGCTTCTGCCTTCAAAGGAATCGTTCCTTCTGCAAGAAGCTTTCCATGCTCCTTGATCTCATACACAGCATTGATACCCGCAAGGGAGATGAATGAATAATAGTTCCTGAAAGAAAGGATTATGGAATCATCCTTCATTTCCCTTATCTCAGCCCTTACCGGACGGAGTACATTACCATACTCGATAAGACCTGTGTGAGGCCTTCTGTCTGGATAGACAAGACCATCGAGGCAGAAGTTTCCGTCATGAGGGAATTCACCAGCATCTCCGCCATACCAGAACTTCGATCCATGCTTCTCATCATCGCCTTCGTATGTTGCGTGGTCACACCACTCCCATGCACAGCCTCCCATTATCTCAGGATGACGACGGAATACCTCGATATAATCCTCGATATCTCCAGGGCCATTGCCCATTGCATGGATATATTCACAGAGGAATGCAGGCTTTGAATGCTTCGGATCTGGGAAATAGCTATCCATGAAGCTGACTTCAGGATACATGAAGCTGTCGACATCGAGATAGCGATCATCGACATATCTTCCATGAACAACGGAATGGGTGGCTCCTTCATAATGCACGAGGCGGGTATCATCACGCTCCTGAATCCACTTCGCAGTCTCTTCAAAGCATTTTCCATATCCCGATTCATTGCCAAGGGACCACATGAAGATACATGGATTGTTTTTGTTCACCTCAAGATTTCTCTCATTCCTGTCGAGAATCATAGGCAGGAAGTCATCACTACGTGCAATCGTGTCATAATTCCACTGATGCGAACCCCCTTCCTGATAGAGAACACCATGGCATTCAACATCGGCCTCGGCAACGACATAGAACCCCATCTCAGAACACATCTGATAGAACCATGGAGCTGAAGGATAATGGCTTGTCCTGATCGTGTTCATGTTATAAGCCTTTATCATCTTCAGATCCCTGAGAGTATCCTCACGGCTTACATATGCACCTGTATATGGATTGCTCTCATGCCTGTTCGTACCAAGAAACTTCACGGGCTTTCCGTTGAAAAGCACCACGCTGTTCTCAATCCAGACGCTTCTGAATCCGACACTCTGCACTATTTTCTCACCAGGAACTGACAATTCCAGCGTATACAGATACGGATCCTCCGCATTCCAGAGATGAGGAGATGGAACTGCGAATGAAATGACATCTCCCCTGCTCTCCCCTGAGAAGATCTCATTTCCTTCTTTATCTGAAAGGGAAGCATGGATAAAAGGATTCCCGGAAAGCCTCAGGAAGCTGATGTTAACAGAGCCGTGCATATCGGCAGTGACCGCAAAATCTGCGATATGATTCTCTGGCCTGTCAAGAAGATAGACATCACGAAATATGCCGGACCATCTGAATTTGTCCTGATCCTCAAGATATGTGCCATCAGAATACTTCAGCACTATTACAGCAAGTCTGTTGCTTCCGTTCACCAGCTTTCCGGTGATATCGAACTCGGAAGGACTGTGGGGCACTTCGCTATAGCCGACGAAAACACCGTTGAGATATACAAAGTATGCGGAATCGACACCTTCAAAATAGATATAGTATTTCCTTCCGTCCTTCTTCGCTGCAGTAAAATCCATCGCATAGACACCTGTAGGATTATCTGCAGGAACATATGGAGGATCATACGGAATCGGGTAATTCACGTTCGTATACTGGTTCTGTATGTATCCGAGAAGCTCCAGGCTGGATGGAACGGGAATCTCATCCATAGACGAGGTGTCATAATCACCTCCGATCATCTTATCATCAACATCTTCCGGCGATGGGAAGAGCCTGAACTTCCATTTTCCCGAAAGAAGGGTCTCTGTACCCTTTCCATCAGCATCCATCGGCATGTAATATGCTCTGCTTCTCTCCGTACCGACATGCTGTACGGAAAGGTCCTCATAATACTTCTCAAGCTTCATGGCCCCGATACTAGCACAAGCATCCCGATAAGAAAATGCCACTATGGAAAAAGAATATGCCCTGTGGCCATTGATTATGTGTAATATGATAGGATTATGGAAGAATATATCGTCAACACGTTAGCTCCAAAGCTCAGAGGCGATGGAGGATGGGTGGAATTCGTATCCTACGAGAATGGAACGCTATCGCTTATTTTCAGAGGCGAATGCTCGAAATGCCTTATTCTGAACAGATGCACGGACTGGATGGAGAAGGAAATCAAGAGGGATCTTGGGGAAACCGTCCATATCGAAGCTATACGCAGAAAACCCTATTTCTGGGACATGGCATAAGGGAGAGAGACTATGGCATTCGTAGAAGTCATCAGAAGAAGCATGAGACCTGAGGAGTGGACTGATCTGAGATACTCCTGGCTGAGAAGAGGCATCATAAAGGAGAAATATGAGATTAAGGATCTCAGAATCCGCGATGCACGTCAGATAAGCGAAGATAAATTCGAGTATTATCCCGAAGGATGGAGACCGCTTGTAAACGGCGATATGTATTTCACCCCTGATGGAACAGCATTCATCGAAGGTGAAGTCACCATTCCGGAAAAGATGAGAGGCAAGGAACTCTGGCTTTATCATCATACAGCTGCCGAAATGATAGTTAAGGTGAATGGAAAATATGCAGGCGGCATCGACCCGAACAGGGACAGGATGCTCATAACCCCGTTCATCGGAAAAGACGGAAAGGTGAAGATTGAGATCGAGGGCTATAACAGATCGAAGCCGGACGATGAGAGAAACCCTGAGTCGATGGCATCTCGTGGCTGCCGCCAGATATTCACAGGAATGTATATCGTCACGATCAACCATGATGTCCTTGGACTCTATTACGATATGACGATGCTCATCGATGTGACGAAATCAAGGCATTTCGATGAGGATGCGAGAGCATATATCGCGAAAGAACTCAATGCCGCGCTGAATTTTGTCGATTTCGACACTTTCGAAGGCGCTAACAAAGCTCGTGATTACATAGAGAAGAGAATCTATCAGAATACCGATTTCCGTTCTTCTGGAAACGTTGCCCTCATCGGACACTCTCATCTCGATATAGCCTACTACTGGAGACGTATCCATGTTGTCGAGAAGAATGCAAGGACAATACTCATCCAGATGAGGCTTATGGATCAGTATCCAGATTTCCACTACACGCATACACAGCCATATGTCTATGAGACGCTTGAGAAATATCATCCGGAGCTTTTCGCGGAGCTTAAGGAGAAGGTCAAGAGCGGACAGTTCGAGCCAGTAGGTGCAATGTATGTCGAGCCTGACTGCAATATCCCATCTGCAGAAAGCCTCATAAGGCAGTGCCTTTATGGACAGCACTACTACAGAAGGGCTTTTGGAATCACGGTAGACACAGCATGGCTTCCGGATGTTTTCGGCAATAGCTGGATTCTTCCTCAGATTCTGAAGAAGTCAGGGGTGAACTACTTCATCTCCAACAAGATGTCCACATGGAATGATACGAACAGGTTCCCTCACAACAACTTCCTCTGGAAGGGACTCGATGGAACGATGATCTATGCATGTGTTCCTCCTACACACTTCATCACATGGAACATGCCGAGCCAGATCATGGAGAACTGGGATGCATATCAGGACAAGGAAAGAGGCGGAGCAACGCTCTCGATGTTCGGATATGGTGACGGCGGAAGTGGCGCAACAGAAGAGATGATCGAGATGATGCATCGCTTCGACAAGCTTTCGCTCATGCCAAAGACAAAGCACATGAGGGCAGATGAGTATCTGCACAGCAACTTCGACGGCAATACGGAGCTTTCGGTATGGGATGGAGAGCTCTATCTTGAGATGCACCGCGGAACGTTCACCACGAAATCGAATCTGAAGGCATACAACAGAAAGCTTGAATCCAAGCTCAGGAATACAGAGATAGTCTCACTCATAAGAAACAGGAATGGAAAGAAGTACCCTGCAGATGAAATCAGGGATGCTTATAAGCGCTTCCTTCTCAACCAGTTCCACGATATTCTTCCTGGAAGCCATATCAATCCTGTTTATGAGGACGCTATTGCTGATTACCAGGCTGTCGACAAGGATCTCGATTCGATTCTCTCCGAGAATGGTGACTACTATTTCAACTCACTCAACTGGAAGAGGGAGGGTGTGCACTTCATCGAATCCGAAAGCGGCAAGAGCGTAAGGCATGGAGTGAATGGATATTTCGCCTACCCTGCTATCGACTCGCTCTCATCGAGCAAAATCGAGGACAGGACATCAGGTGACACATCCTGGCTCAAGGCTGATGGAAACAAGGTTTCAACGCCTTATTATGAAATCGAATTCGGAAATGACGGTTCATTTGCAAGCCTCCGCGATGCAGAGACAGGCAGGGAATGGGTCAAGGGTGGTTTCAACAAGCTGCACCTCTATCAGGATACACCGGGTATGTATGACGCTTGGGATATCCTCCCGAACTATGATGAAGTCGAGTATGAGCTCTCTGTGGAGAAACCGCTTTCCCTCGACAAGGCGGATAGCGTATCAGCAGAATTCTCAGCTGTTCTTAAGACACCTGGCGGCAAGAGCACATGGCGACTCGTCATCAGGCTGTTCGCAGCCTCCCCTGAGATTGAGACCGAGCATATCGTTGACTGGGATGAGAAGCACAAGCTCATGAAAGCAGAGTTTGCATGCAACGTGCTCTCCCGTTCTCTCGTCACAGATACAAGTGCAGGTTTTGCCGTACGCGAGACTCACAAGAACACAACCTGGCAGCAGGCAAGATTCGAAGTCTCGACACATCTCTGGACGGACTTCTCTGAAACTGATGGCGGTATCGCAGTCATCAACGAAGGAAAATACGGCCTTGGTGTTCAGGAAGACGGATTCACTGTCAGCCTTCTCAGATCGAACATCAGACCGGATATCATGTCAGATATCGGACATCATGATTTCTGCCTGACGATTCTCCCACACAAGGGAAGCGCCGTGGAGAGTGGAATCAACAAGAGGGCAATCGAATACAATACCCCGCTTGTGAAAACTGCAGAACCTCTCTCAGCATCCTGGGATTTCGGTCCGCTGTATCTTGAAGCCGCGAAGCTTTCAGAAGATGGAAAGAAGATCATCTACCGTCTCTCAGAGCAGAATGGCAAGAGAGGTACGGTAGACCTCGGAAGAAAGGTCGAGACGCTGAACATGCTCGAAGATCATGAAGGCTGGACGGAGAAGCTCGAATACAAGCCGTTTGAGATTATCACGATTGCGGAGGACATCAATGCTTAAGGCAAGGCTCATTGCTGATCGTGACATGAAGAAGGCAGCTGTAGACAGAAGGATCTACAGCTCCTTCATTGAACATCTTGGAAGAGCCGTTTATAGCGGTATTTATGAGCCTGGCCACCCCGAAGCGGACGAGAACGGCTTCAGGAAAGATGTCATCAGGCTCATCAGAGAACTTGATGTTCCATACGTGAGATACCCCGGCGGAAATTTCGTATCCTGTTACAGATGGGAGGATGGTGTAGGCCCAGTGGCAGAAAGACCTGCAAGGCTCGATGCTGCATGGAAGACGCTGGAACCGAACACATTCGGACTCGATGAGGCGGCAGCTTGGGCTAAAGCCGCTGATACAAAGCTCATGATGGCAGTCAATCTCGGAACAAGAGGGTTGCAGGATGCCGTCAATCTTCTTGAATACTGCAACATAGATGCACCTTCCAAATATGCTCAGATGAGGAAGGATAACGGGCATAAGGATCCATATGGTATAAAGCTCTGGTGCCTTGGCAATGAAATGGACGGTAAATGGCAGACAGGCCATAAGACGCCTGAGGAATATGCCCGCATCGCAGCAGAGACTGCAAGAGCGATGAAGAGAGTCGATCCATCAATCGAGCTTGTTGCCTGTGGCAGCTCCGGATCGAATATGGCAACATTCCCGGAATGGGAACGCATTGTCCTTACCGAAGCCTACGATGCCGTTGATTACATCTCGATGCATCAGTATTACGACAACTACGATGATGATGCTCCATCATTCCTTGCTGCAAGCACCGATCTCGACAGATTCATAAAAACTGTGATAACTGCCGCGGATTATGCAAAAGCAGTGACAAGAAGCAGCAAGACCATCGGGATATCACTCGATGAATGGAATGTCTGGTACCACACAAGACGTGAAGATGACAAGAAGATGGACGACAATCCATGGCAGATAGCTCCTCACCTTCTCGAGGATATCTACAACGCTGAGGATGCACTTGTCGTGGGCTGTATGCTCATAACTATTCTCAGGAATGCGGAGAGAGTCAGGATTGCATGTCTTGCCCAGCTTGTTAATGTCATTGCTCCGATCATGACAAGAAAGGGAGGTGGCGCATGGAGACAGACGATATACTACCCGTTCATGCATGCTTCACGTTATGGCAGGGGCAAGGTTGTCGAGACAGCAGCGGATTCGGCTCTGTATGACTCTGGCAAATACGGTGATGTTCCGTATCTTGAAAGCGTTGCGGTGCTTAATGAGGCAGAAGATGAGCTTACTGTATTCGCCGTAAACAGAAGCCTTTCAGAAGATATGGAGCTCGCTCTCGACCTGAGAGGATTCGGCAAATGCAGCCTTATTGAGCATATAGAACTGAGATCGGATGACCTGAAAGCCATAAATACGGAGGAAAAGGAGAACGTAAGACCAGTCGTAAGGACTGATTCCGCTCTTGATTCAGGAACAGGAAGCATAATACTGCGCCCTGCTTCATGGAACACCATAAGAATAAAAGTGAGGTAAGAATATGGAAAAGGAAACTGAGAGAAGATATCAGGAGTGGCTTGAGAACGAGCTTTATGATGCAGATCTCAAGAAAGAGCTTGAAGCTATCAAGGGGAATGATGAGAAGATAAACGATGCCTTCTATCGCGATCTTGAGTTCGGAACAGGCGGTCTTAGAGGTGTCATAGGCGCCGGTACTAACAGGATGAACGTGATGACTGTCGCAAAGGCAAGCCAGGGCTACTCAGAGTATCTCAATAAGAATTTCGAGAATCCATCTGTTGCAATCGCACATGACAGCAGAATCAAATCTGATCTGTTCTCGGAAACAGCAGCTTCAGTATTCGCGGCAAATGGAATCAAGGTGCATATGTACCCCACCCTGATGCCAACGCCTTCCCTTTCGTTTGCAGTTCGCCATCTCGGTTGCTCTGGCGGTATCGTTGTAACAGCAAGCCATAACCCAGCTAAGTACAATGGTTATAAGGTCTATGGACCGGATGGCTGCCAGATAACCACAAAAGCCGCAGAAGCGATACAGAAGGCTATCAACGGAATCGATATCTTCCATGGCATTAAGAGAATCGATTTCAAGGCGGGACTCGAGAGCGGCGCGATTTCATGGATCGGCGATGAGACTGTGAATGCTTTCATTGACGCTGTATCGAACGAGTCGCTTCTCAAGGACAATGACGGTGACAAGAATCTCTCGATAGTCTACACACCGCTCAATGGTGCAGGACTGAAGTGCGTCACGACATGCCTTAAGAAGAATGGTTATACGAATATCAGCGTTGTAAAGGAGCAGGAGAATCCTGACGGCAACTTCCCGACCTGCCCCTATCCTAACCCGGAAATAAGAGAAGCGCTTGAGCTCGGACTAAGGGACGCTGCGGCAAAGCAGAGCGATATCCTTATCGCAACCGATCCTGACTCAGACAGAGTCGGAATCGCTGTCAGAAACAGCGAAGGTGGTTATGCGCTTCTTTCAGGAAATGAGACTGGTGTTCTTCTTCTCGACTGGATTGCAAAGAGAAGAATCGAACTCGGCCAGATGCCGGAAAAGCCTGTTGCTGTTAAGACCATCGTCACAACGGATATGGCAAGCCGCATCGCAGCACGTTACGGAATCGAGATGCGCGAAGTTCTCACGGGCTTCAAGTATATAGGAGAGCAGATTGGTCTTCTTGAAAAGGACGGTGAAGCTAACAGATACATCCTCGGTTTCGAGGAGAGCTATGGCTATCTCACAGGAAGCTATGTCCGCGACAAGGATGCTGTCGATGGCGCGATGATGATTGCCGATATGACTGCATACTACAGAAAGAGAGGAAAGAGCCTCCTTGAGGTCCTTGATTCCCTCTATAAGGAGTATGGCTACTTCTACAACACGCTATACAGCTATGAATTCGACGGCGAAGAAGGCTTCCAGAAGATGAAGGCCATGACGAAGAAGATGAGGGAAGAAGCTCCGGACAAATGGAACGGTAGCCCGATTATCGTGAAGAACGATTATCTCAATTCCGTATCAACAGACAAGGATGGCAACAAGACGAAAATCGAGCTTCCTGTTTCAGACGTGATGAAGTTCATGACAGAGAGCGGTATTTCCGTTGTCGTAAGACCTTCCGGAACGGAACCGAAGCTGAAGATCTACTTCTCCATCAGAGCTGACAATAAAGAGAAAGCAGCTCAGGAAGAAAAAGCTCTGAAAGCTGAAGTCGAGGCATTCCTCGGAATATGATCAGAGAGGGGCCTGAATCGGCCTCTCTAAGCTTGTCCCGCGGCCGCCCAATGGATAGAATCATGCCATGATCGTTCTATCTCCATCGCGGCCCGAAGGGACAATTGAAGTCCCGGCCTCAAAAAGCCAGACAATACGTGCATTGCTTATTGCAGCATTCGCACGAGGGAAATCAATAATAAGGCATCCTCTTATCTCATCGGACACCATGTCATGCGTAAATGCGGTGAGAGCTCTGGGTGCTTCTGTTACATTCAGCGAAGACAATTCCATCGCTTATGTGGATTCTTCAGGAATGAATCCTGATAAACCAATCACAATTGATACCGGCAACAGCGGTACAACGACATATCTCCTGCTTCCGATGGCGGCATCTCTCGGCATTCCAGTAACAATAACAGGGGATGAACAGCTTGTTAAACGTCCTGTAGGTCCGCTGAAAGAAGCTCTTGAAAGCCTTGGGGCCACGATAACCGACAACAATGGCTTTCCTCCTGTAACAATCAGAGGACCACTCAGAGGAGGAAATGCATCAATTGAATGCAGAACCAGCCAGTATCTCTCCGGACTTCTTCTCGCCTCTCCTCTCAGCAATGGAGATACGGTTATCGACTGCCCGCTTCTCTATGAGAAACCATATGTATCGCTGACTCTCGGATGGATGGACAGGCAGGATATCGATTATTCAATCTCCAGTGACTACATGCATTCAGAGGTAAAGGGAAACCAGAGCTACAAGCCATTTGATGAGTATATCAACGGTGATTTCTCCTCAGCGTCCTTCTTCTTTGCGATGGCAGCAATGGCTGGTACGGAGATTACGGTGAAAGGACTGGACAGAAATGATCCGCAGGGCGACAAAGCCATACTCGGAATCCTCGAGAAGATGGGCTGTACGATAACGTGGAACGGCAATGCGGTAACAGTGAAGGGAGGAAAGCTCAGAGGCGGTGAATTCGATCTCAATCCGATCCCCGATACCCTCCCTATACTTGCAGTGACAGCAGCAGCGGCAGAAGGAACAACCATACTTGGCAATGTTCCGCAGGCAAGGATAAAGGAAACCGACAGGATAACATCGATGAGAGAGAATCTTGAGGCTCTCGGCGTAGAGGCTGAAGAGACGGAGGATTCCCTTATCATCCACGGGAAAGGAAGAATACCAGGAGGAAACGGCAAAGGATTCGGTGACCACAGGATAATAATGGCGCTGGCTGCGGCATCTGCGGGAAGCAAAAATGATATAACGATTGATGATGAGAAGGCTGCGGCTGTAACATTCCCGTCATTCTTCACTCTTTTTGATTCAATAAGGAAATAAATATGATTGATTTACGTTCAGATACATTCACAAAGCCAACGGAAGCCATGAGAAAGGCAATGTATGAGGCAGAAGTCGGAGATGATGTCTACGGAGAGGATCCTACAATGAACAGGCTCCGCGACATGGGCATTGAGATAACAGGAAAGGAAGATGCTCTCATCGTCTCTTCCGGCTGCATGGGAAATCTTATTCCGCACATGATAAAAGGCGGAAGAGGAAAGGAAGTGCTCTGTGCAGCATCATCGCACATCGTATGCCATGAGATAGGCGCCATCGTATCGCTTTCAGGAACTCTTCCGGTAATCGTTCCATCAGATAACGGAATCATGAGAAGCGATGATGTGGAGAAGAATATCCATGGATATGCCTATGACATGTCAGAGACAAGCATGATAGAGGTGGAGAATACCACTTCCGGCCTCATTTACCCCGATAGCACACTGAAGGATATAAAGAAGATTGCAGAGAATCATAATCTGTGGGTGCATATGGATGGTGCAAGAATCTTCAACGCGTCTGTCGAGACCGGTATTCCGGTAAAGACATATGCATCCTATTCCGATGACATAACATTCTGCCTTTCAAAAGGCCTTGGCTGCCCTGCATTCTCCATACTCGCTTCAACGAAGGATTTCATAAAGGAAGCAAAGAGATGCAGAAAGATACTCGGAGGCGGAATGAGGCAGGTGGGAATACTCGCAGCCGCTGGTATCTATGCGCTTCAGCATAATGTGGAAAGACTTAGAGATGATCACAGGCACAGGGAAGAGATATCGAAGGCTTTATCAGAAACTACCTGGGCAGATATCGTCATCTCATCAACAAACATGATATTCTTCCGCTCACAGTATCCGATTGAGAATATCGTGGAAGCGTTCAGGAAAAAGGGAATGCTCTTCCTGAAGGACGGGGGGATGGGAAGAATCGTGCTTTCAATGAACGTATCCGATAAAGATGCAGAAGAAGCTGTACGAATCATAAGAGAAACCAGAGTTGAGGAGTTCTGACATGAAAACCATTGCTGCTGTATACACAGGAACAGGCAACAGCCTTTATCTTGCAAAGCTCATACCTGACGCCGAGGTTCATCTCATTGAGGAGTTTATGGACGGACGTTACGAAATACCTGCAGATACGGAGCGTCTTGCTCTCGTATTCCCTGCTTACTGCTTCTCCGTCCCCTACCCGATGAGACGTTTCATTTCCGAATATCTCGGAAACAGAGACAACTCATCGCTCGGATACATCTATGCATTCATCACCTGCGGCGCAACAGCTCTTTATACGCTTTATGACACAGACAGATGTCTTCAGGACATAGGCTGTGCTCTGTCATATGCCGAATCATTCCGCTTTCCCGATGCCTACCTTCCTCTGAAGAAAAAAGCGGTAACGGAGAAAGAGACAGAGACAATTGTCGGAAAAACACTTGAGAAGATAAGGAAAGCAATCGAGGACACAGAGAATGAGACGATAAAGCTTCCGAAGAAGATTCCTGGCTGGAGGATAATGCGCCGCTTGGGTTCTACACTGAAGCCACGTGCCAACGAGAAGCTGAAGGTAAGCGCAAGGTGTACAGGCTGTGGTATATGTGCTTCAATATGTCCGAACGGAAACATATGGACAGAGAATGGCAAGGCCAATATGGATAATAGATGTATTACGTGCTTCGCCTGCTACCACAGATGCCCGGAGAATGCTATAGAATATCCAGGGGCGACAGGACAGTATAAAGGTCTTGTAGATACAAAGGAGCTGAGAAGAAAATGAATTTCAATATAGCTGCAGATAGACGCAACACAAATAGCATAAAATGGAGCCGCAGGGCTATCGAGAATATAGCTGCAAATGCGGATGCGGAACCTTTCTGGGTTGCCGATATGGATTTCCTTCCGGAACCTCATGTCCAGGAAGCTGGAAGAATGATAGCCGGACAGGGAATATATGGTTATCCATCATATCCGCAGGACAACAAAGCTGTGGAATCTTGGCTGAGGCAGAAGCATGGCTGGATAGTATCAGAAGAGGACATCATCTTCTGTCAGGGCCTGCTGCATGGCCTTGCTCTTGCCATAAATCTCTTCACGAAGGAAGGAGACTCGATACTTGTCCCCTCCCCTATGTACAGGCCATTCAGAACGATACCGGAACTCAACAACAGAAAGCTCATAGAGCATGATCTCGACTATTCCGACGGCGTATTCACATTGAACATCGAAAGATTCAGGGAAGATGCAGAAAAAGCCGACATGATACTCTTCTGCTCTCCGCAGAATCCTACAGGTATAGTATTCTCGGAAGAGGAGCTCAGAGCTGTTCTTACAATCGCGAAGGAAAGGGATATCCCGATTCTTTCTGATGAGATACATTCAGATCTCGTCCACCCTGATGCAAAACATATCCCGATGGGACTTGCGAATGAAAGAGTCGGAGCGAAATGCGGAACATTCTTTGCTCCTTCCAAGACTTTCAATATCGCGGGAGAACATGCCGCATTCGCAGTCTTCTCGGACAGCATCATGAGCGAGAGATTCAGGAAAGCAGAGGAAGCTCTATGGCTTTCCGAGCCGGGACTCACAATCGGAGAACTCTATTCAAGCGCTTATCTGAAGGGATATGAATACAACAGAGAACTCTGCAGATACCTCGGAGATACAATTGCAAAGATGCGCGAGACTGTCGAAAAGCTTTCACCTGATGTGAAAATCGTCAATGGCAGTGCATCATTTGTTATCTTCATCGACTTCTCCGCATACTACAGCAAGATCGAAACGGAAGTTCTCTCGCATCCGGACCGCTATAAAGGCGGTGAAGGCGGCGGGGTGCTCTCCCGCTTCTTCGGTGTTGCAGCAGGTGTTGCAGTCAATGACGGTACATGGTTCGGTGACTCTTGGAAATGCTTCGTAAGATTCAATTACGGAACATCACAGGAACGCTGTCTCAAGGCTCTTGAGCGTATGATCAAAGCAGTCAGAGCCCTTTGACCTCATCACCGTTCTTATCAAGGAAGGTGCCTTCTGTCATCCCTCTTATATAGAGGAGGACAGCAAGGCATTTTTTCTTATAGAGATCCTCCATTGCCTCTGCATAAGCGGTAATCTGTCCCTTGTGCATGCTTTCATCCTTATACCTGTTGGTCTTGTAATCCACAACGAGATTATAATCATCACCGAAGACAAGCAGGTCAGCAGAGCCTTCGGCAACTGAATTTCCTGCAGGATAGTAGAATCTTACCTCTGCAAGCGTCCGGTGATCCTTTATATGCTTCTTATAAAATGCAGAGGAGAAAAAGGCTTTTTCTATCTCACCAAGAGTCTCGGAAATGACTTTCCTCTCTTCTTCAGAAAGAACTGGGGGATATGACGGAATATATGTCCTACCTGAAACAGCTGCTTCAAGCATGGAATGAACCATGACACCGAATTCCTGATAAATCCCGTGTTCCGCGATAATGGTATCGGTAGCGAGTGAAGGTAATTCTTCAGCATCCTCGCTTCTTGCCCATCCTGTCTCCTTATGTGACGCATCCTTTACGCCGAATCGTTTCTCATTATAGACAGCTTCAAGGGAAACAGGGGCATCATACCAGTCGAAAGAGTGCCGGGCACTTGCCGAATCATAACCTTCGTACACATCAGGAATACGCTCAATCTCCTCCACGTTCCCATCATTCCCCTCCATATAGATACTGTAAAGGGAGCCGCTCATTCCATTCTTCCTTTCATATCCCGTGAGTACAAGATGATCCACAGCCCTTGTCAGCGCAACATACAGAAGTCGTCTTGCCTCGGCCTTCTCTCTTCTTGATGAGTATTCACACATCTCGCTCTGGATCACATCATCTCCATCTGAAAGCGATGGAAGAATGAGAGGATTGCTTCCATCTATGGAAATAAGCCTGTCCGATTTCGATTTATTCGAGGCACCATGAGCGGAATCCGCAAGAATCACTATAGGGAACTGCAGGCCTTTAGAGCGATGGATGGTCATGATCTGCACCCCGCTTTCCCCTATATGCTGTATCACAGCATTCTGTATCTTCTCAGCCTTTCCAACCATAGGACGAAGATAGTCAAGGAACAACGGAAGCGATGCGTTCTTATTATCATATAGAGAAGCTGCTGCCCAGATGTAATCGAAGTGCTCAGTATATGCGGAAAGATAATCCGAACTCTGAAGGAAGGTATAATAGCCGCTCTCATAGAACATTCTCTCAAGAATCCTGGTAATCGGTCGCCGTCCAGCCATCTCAAGAAGCGAATGATATAGATCCCTGAGATTGCGGAAAGCCACCATATCCTCATCCGACAGCTCTGGTTCTTCAGAAAAAGCATTTCCATCAAGTGCGGAAAAAGCTAGAACTGCATCATCTGAAAGGCGGGCAAATGGAGATCTGAGGAGAGCTAGATAAGCACTTTTATCATCCGGATAGACCAGAAGCGTGAGGAAGGAGAAGATATCAGAACCAACTGCCTCCATGAGAGCTGAGGAGCTTTCAGCAACCGTATATGGTATTCCGTTTATCCTGAATGCCTTCTCTATCGGCATCTGGGGAAGCGTCGTCCTGAGAAGAATCGCTATATCAGAATAATCCGGACGTTTCAAACCATTTTTTCCATCAGGTATGAGATATTCATCTGAAAAAACCATCTGCTGTATCAGCTTTGCAATGAAATATGCCTCACTGTCCGCATCAGATGCATACCCCGAGAGATCCTCATCGCTTTTCGGAATCATATATGTTCGTATCTTAGGCTCGACACCTTCATATGTCTCTCTCGCTTTTATCTCCTCATGCTCTGCATAAAAGGATGTATAAGGTATCCCTGTGTACTCTGATATAAGCTTCTCGCGCTTTATCTCATTCTCATCCGGAGTTACATCAAACACAGCCTTGAATACATTATTAAAGTGATTTATCAGACCGGGTTCAGAACGATAATTTGCACTTAATGATAGGACTTTTACACCAATCGACTGTATATCTTCCTTGAGAGCCCTGAAAACTGAGACATCGGCACCACGGAAATAATATATCGACTGCTTATCATCACCGACAAAGAAAAGCTTATCCTTCTCAAGCTCATCCGGCGAAGGAACATGCCCACCTGTTATTCCGGGCTTACTGGAAAGAAGGAAAAGAAGATCGCGCTGACTGCCGTTATTGTCCTGGAACTCATCGACCATGATGTAACGGAACTTCCGCTGATACCACTCTCTGACATCATCATTTTCAAGGAGAATCCGACGGCAAAGAGCTTCGGTATCATGAAAAGAGAGAACACCCATCCTGCGTTTCTCTTCCTGTACATTCCTGATGAAAACCTCGAGAAGCGCAGAGACAGCTGCTGCACTCTCTACAGTGTTCTGCATATTCGAAATGGCACGGAGCTTTGCTGCAAGCGGTCTGTATTTCTCCTTGATGAATGTCCAGAGTTCCTTATCCTTCTTCTTCCGAAGGTTCTTGTAGTCGAAGTCTATCAGCTTCCCATATTCTCCCGATTCAAAGAAGGAAACCATCTTCGCTATATTCTCGTGCTCTCCATTATCTGGATCAGCATCATCCAATGCGATGAGCGTATTGAATACAGAATGCCCTTCATTGACTGCCTCCCGCTCAATGAGAGAAAGGAAGGTTTCATATGATGAAGTGTTCTTCTCCGCGCTGAACTCCGTGAGGATATCTGTCATACCAGCTATACGGATAAGAAACGTGAGAATCGCATCGGACGAATAGAGCTCTGAAAGAGTCATGAAACCTTCTCTGCACTCATCACAGTCCTGAAGCTTCTCGTACAGCCTTTTCACGATATCGCGTTCATCATCGCTTTCGAGATTGGCGAAATCTCTGGTTATGCCATATCGAAGCGAGTCGGTCCTTGCGATTTCACTCCAGAACGAATCCATGGTGGAGATACGGGCTTTCGGGAAACGCTCATCAAGCTCATTTCTCATCCGTTCATCACTCTCCGCCGCTTTCTCAAGAAGCATATGGATTCTTTCATACATCTCCGCAGCGGCTTTTCTTGTGAATGTGATAGTCAGTATCTCATCAGCATGCGCTTTGCCGTCTATGACAAGTCTGGCAAATCGGAGAGAAAGAACTGTTGTCTTTCCGGAACCTGCGCCAGCGGAAACCACGGTCGATGTATCTGATAATATTGCGGCACGCTGCTCATCTGACAGATTCTTGCCGTATTTTTCAAGAAATTCCATACCATTCATCTGACGCTGAACCTCCTTCTGCATAGCGCGCGGTACTGACATCCCTCACATGTCGTGCGGGAAGGCGCTGCATGCCAGTCTCCGGCAGCCATTCCAAGAGCTGCGTCCTGAAGCTCTTCCTTAGGATCCTTCTCCGTTCTGAGAGATGCCTCACTCATCGCGCCATCTGTCAGGGATATGAAATATGCCTTCTCTGTTCTGCCTTGCCCCTCTGACTCCAGAAGAAGCGAGTAAATCACGAACTGATATGCTTTCTCAGCTTTCTCATCCTTACTGAACCTTCGGCCTTTCTTGTAATCAAAGATGACAAGATTTCCATCGCTAAGACGCGCAATTCTGTCCGCCCGGCCCTCTAGGATGAATCCGTTTTCCGGATACTCGCTCCTTATCTTCTCCTCAAGTCCCCAGGAAGGTATTGGGGAGGAAATCTCATCCATCATCTTCACAGCTTCCGCAAGACGCGGAACATATCTCTTTCTGAGGAAGCTTATAAGAAACTCAGTCGGTCTTTTTGAAGATGACGGCATATCAATAATGGAACCATTGGAGTTCAGCGTCTTCCCTTCGCTCCACATCTTCATCTCGGAATCAAAGAGCAGAGGAATATCCACATCTGGGTTATCCTTACTCTCCCTGTAATAGCGCTCAAGAATGCTATGAAGCCTTGAGCCTATCTCCATGTGATCCGCTTCATCGGCCTCGTACTGAGGAAGATTCCTAAGCCCGAACTCATACTGCAGAGCATACAGGAACGGGCAACGTCTATATGCGTTGAACGATGTGTATGAAAGCGTGACAGGAAGGCTTTTCTTCCGTCCTTTCTTTTCATATGTCATATCGTCCTTTCGCTCTTTAACCCGAAGAGAGGAAACAAGAGCTCTTTCGAATCCTGTTCTCTCTACTCTGGTTATGCATCCGGTTTTCTCTCGCTTGCATTCAGCTGAATAAGGATCGTAAGGAGGTATTATTCCATCCTTTCTGTATGGATTCAGTTCAGACAATGGAAGCACGAAACCTCCATAGATTTCATATGAGGCAGATAGGTGAAGCTTACCAGAGAACGCTGAATATAATGATAAGATATAAGAAGTTATATCTTTCTCGTCTCGTTCAATGCTAAGCTCGTAATCAGAAAGGAAGGATGCCTTCTTAACTATACGACGGCTATCTGTCTCATTGAGAGCGACGATGAAACGATGATGATAATATACAGCTGCGTCAGCAGTGAATGGATAAACCCTGATACCCTTTATTCTGTCCTGAGGTACATACCGGACATTCTCAAGATATTTCAGGAACAGAGGGAATACTGGTTCAGACAAGCCGAATCCAGCATCTCCTGCTTCCCTGGCATCTGCAAGAAAGGATGAGAGCGTATTCATGGTGAATGAATAGACAGCATTATCCTCTTCATTCCCTCTGAACTCATCTTCTGAAAGCAAACCGGAAAGCAGCGTATGAATATATGGAAGAATCTTGTCGGGATTCTTCTCGGTCATCAGCTTGTCGAGAGTAGGACGCAGAATGCGGTAATACTCCGAGCCTGAGTCCGATGATATCCTCATGTATCTGTCATTCTTCCTGTCTGGGGCCGAGGTTATCGAATACGCAACAGCGGCCTTTATGAAAGCCCTGAGCTTATCTGGCTCTCTGAAAGGGATTGCAGAATCAAGCATGAAGCTCTTGAGGGCATCAAGGGAATAATCCGAGGTATATATATCCTGAAGCCTTACAAGAAAGGAGCCTGAGGAAGAACGCGATGGCGATTCTCCTTCGGAGAAATCAAGCGGAATGGAAAACAGATAGGCTTCCTCCTCAAGGTATGGCCTCAGCCTATCCATACCAGGCACTGTAATTGCAATCTCATCAAGTGTCGCTCCATTATCCAGCAGACGGCGAATCTGGACGAAGACAGACCTGATCTCGCTCTTCTCGTTCTGATACACCTCATACTCAGGCATCGGAGAGGACACATCATCAATGATTCTCACGTTGCCACAGCCTGAAAGGAATCTGACAAGCTTTTCCTCTTTCGGGAATGCTGCAGGCATTATCAACGCATACCTATCCGTAAAGGATTCAGGCATTACAGGTTTCGCAAAAGCACTCTCATATGATGATGTCTTATCAAGAAAATCCTCATAACGATCTCTGAGAAGCGCTAAATCAGCTTTTGCCCCAGCATTTTTCTGAGGAAGGGAAAGTGCGTCATCAAGATATGGCAGCATCGAATTCAGGAAGGGCTGAAGTCTTGACTGCATCACAGGGTAATCCGGAGCTGAGAAATACTGCATATGCGGTGCAAGTTTCGAAGCGGCATACGACGAGAAAACTGCACGGGAAGCTTCGGAAATACTCTTCCTGCCCTCTGCCTCCGGATAGAAAAGCAATGCGAATCTGTCGAACGCTATGACAGACGAGGCAAGTATGCCTTTTCCTTTTCTGAGAACATAATCGGTAGAAAAGGCTCTGGCGCTCTCCTCCGTCGGGAACACCAGCTTCCATCCATCATCTATAAGATCAAAAAGTGCTTCGTATCCGGTCATGATGGGATTATAGCCTGTAAATGCAATAAAACAACATGCTAATATTCGCATATGACAGAAGAAAAGCTGAACATAAGAACCAGAGCCCTCGCATTCATGATGCTCTCGCTCTTCGTTCTTTTCATCATAGCTCCTATCACAGTAGTCCTTATCATGCCGGAAAGCGGAAGCATATTGCTTAATTACATCATGGTGAATGGCCCTTTCATAATCCTCTTTCTCTTTCTGTTTCTGCTGTCAGAACCGATAATGCACAGGCCTCTGAAGAAAATCATGGAAATGGAAGTTCCCTTCAGAAAGAATCTATTCCTATCCATCTCCATGCTTTCGGTAGCTGTATATATCGTATTCTCGCTTATCAGACATGAAGCGACGAGAATCAATGATACCGGATGGAATACAAGACTCATGCTTCTATTGCCGGTACTTATCATCACTCCAATACAGGCGCTTTCTGAGGAAATCGTATTCAGAATGCTTCCATATCGCATAGCATTCGGAGATGGAAAACCATGCAGGCTATCAGCAACGATGCCATACATCCTCATATCATCAATCGTATTCATGCTACCCCATCTCCCCAATGCTGAAGTCAGGACAGCATCTTCATTCATACCGATCATCTATTATTTTCTCTGGGGCTCAGGAGCTGCACTGCTTTCAGTCCTCACGGATGGTTTCGAAGCTGCGGCGGCAATGCATATAACCAATAATCTCTACATAGCGCTGATGGTCAATTATGAAGGATCATCACTTCCTTCAGCCTCCGTTTTCCTTACGGAAATGAATCCGGATAGTCCGATGATCATTATAGAAACGATTGCTTTATTTGCAGTTTTACTTATATATTCTGCAAGAAAAGGATATATCAGGATATCATCTGAAAAATAAGATTAAATACTGAATATTATGGCTATAATCAGAAACGGAGACAGAAATGGCACGTAAAAAGAAAACAAAGAAAAAGACAAGCCTTCCAAAGAAGCTCAAGCGACTCCTCATCATGCTTGTGATTCTGATTATCATATTCCTGATTCTCTGCCTTATTACCCCGTCATCGGATACAGCAAACGGAATAACCGCAGATGGAAGTATCAAGAATCTGGAGCTTCCGGCTCCGATAGATGGAGAGCAGATAATCAGTCACACTGGTTATACCCTTTCCTATAACGAAGAATATGAATTGCCATCATGGGTTGCATACACTCTCACAAGGGATGAGGTGCTTGGAACAGGAAGCAGAGAGGACGACTTCAGGGAAGATCCGCTTGTACGGACAGGCTCCGCTTCGCTTTCAGATTACCGCGGTTCTGGATATGACAGGGGGCACATGGCACCTGCTGCTGATTTCAAATGGTCTGTCGAGGCGATGAGCGATACATTCTATTTATCGAACATGTGTCCGCAGGAGCCTTCTTTCAACAGAGGCATCTGGGCTGATCTGGAAGCCGTGGTCAGAACAATGGCTTATGATAACGGTGAGGTGCATGTCGTCACAGGACCGGTACTCACGGACGGACCTTATGAGACCATCGGAAAGAATGAAGTAGCCATCCCGAAACAGTTCTACAAGGTCGTTCTCGATTACACCGATCCCGATATAAAAGCAATCGGATTCGTGCTTCCGAATGAAGGATCAGATAAAGCCCTCCAGAGCTATGCCATGAGCATTGATGAAGTGGAAGAAATCACAGGCATCGATTTCTACCCTTCACTTCCTGATGACCAGGAAGAAGCAATAGAGAGCAAAGCGAACACTGCCGATTGGAATTTCACAGAGTTCATTCCAACCGGTGAAATGCCCGATGAATCTCAGTTCGAATATGTCTCACCATCATCACCGAAGGATATGGTGCTCAATGAAATCATCAGCCTGTTCGTGGATATTAAAACAGAGGTTTTCTCGCTTCTTGGAATCGAGGAAATTGCCTCTTCCTTTGGGCTGATATGAGGTTATACTCAAGATATGAATGACTTATATGGACTCAACAAGAAGAAACTCGGCTTCGGCCTGATGCGCCTTCCGAAAACAGCGGTTGGTGAAATCGATGAGAAGAGAACGGCGGCTATGGTTGACCGATTCCTTTCCGAAGGCTTCACATATTTCGATACCGCTTATTCATATCCCGGCTCTGAGGATATTTTCCGGAAAACCGTAAGCAGCAGGCATGATAGAAATGAGTATACGATAGCAACAAAGCTTCCGAGCGGAATGCTTGCTGAGGGAAAGACGCCGGAAGAGCTTTTCCAGACGCAGCTTGAACGCACTGGCCTGGAGTATTTCGATTTCTATCTCCTGCACGCGATCAGCGAAAGCAACATCAACATATTCAATAAAAGCAACGCCTGGGAATTCGGGAAGAGAATGAAGGCAGAAGGAAAAATCCGTCATCTGGGATTCTCCTTCCATGATACTCCAGAAATGCTGGACCGTATCCTTACAGAACACCCTGAAGCGGAATTCGTGCAGCTCCAGATCAATTATCTCGACTGGACAAGCCCGAGAGTACAATCCTGTGGTGTTTATGAAATTGCGAGGAAGCACAATAAGCCGATTATTATAATGGAACCTGTCAAAGGAGGAATACTGTCGATGCTCAATGAGAATCTGACAGAGCCTTTTAGAAAGCTCTCCGATGCTTCTCCCGCATCATATGCACTCCGCTATGTAGCCGGACTCGATGGAATACTCGCGATACTCTCTGGAATGAGCACTGAAGAGCAGCTGGAGGATAATATAAAGACATTCTCCCCTGTAATCCCACTTACAGAAAAGGAAAAGGATGCAATTGCAAAAGTCAAGGAAGCTATCGAAGAACTTCAGACGATAGAATGCACAGCATGCAAATACTGCGTCCCTGGATGTCCGAAGAAGATCGATATCCCATCTATATTCAGAATGCTCAATGATGAAGCTGTACTCAGCGATAAGACAAAGGCGAAAACAGATTACGCAAATCTCATCAAGGATGGTACTCACGGCAGAGCATCGGAATGCATCAAATGCGGAAAATGCGAGAAAACATGTCCGCAGAAGCTTCCGATCAGGGAATTGCTGAGCAAAGCTGAAGCAAAACTTATCTGAATCATTCCTCTGGCGCTGCCAGAGGATTTCTTTTCCACTTCAAGTGCTTGCATTTGTCACCTTTAGCTGATAAATTATCCAAGTCTTGAATAAATGCCCATGTGGCGGAACTGGTAGACGCGCTAGTTTCAGGTACTAGTCTGTAACAAGGTAGGAGTTCGAGTCTCCTCGTGGGCAAATCCATATAATTTCCAGCGATATCACATTGCCACTTCATACGATTAATTGTTATTCTCATCAGCATGGCAAGAATACTGTTTCTTGGCGAAATAACAGGAAGGCCTGGAATTACAGCACTGAGGAAAGGTCTTTCATCGCTCAAGACTGAATATGGCATAGACTACACGATTGCAAATGGCGAAGGTATGACAAACGGCTTCGGCATTGGCAAGATTCACTCAATACAGCTTGGGAAAATGGGTGTTGACCTTATAACAGGAGCTGAGAAGCTTTTCTATAAGATAGACATGGTGGAGTTCATCCCGAAAGCCGGTTTCATAATCCGCCCTGTAAACTATCCAGCAGCCTGCCCTGGTCATGGCATCAAGCATGCTGTCATAAACAACAGGAAATTCATGATAGTAAATCTTCAGGGAAACTCAGAATTTCCACGTCAGAGTCTTCAGAATGCCTTCTACTCCATCGACAGTCTTCTGCGCAAATGCGAGGAGAATGCCGACAAGGAGATTCCTATCGTAATATTCCATGCTGCGACAACTGCAGAGAAAAAGACGATGAAATTCTTCCTCGATGGAAGGTGCGCTGCTGTAATAGGGACACATACGAAAGTCCTCACTGCTGATGAGATGGTCACAGAGAAAGGCACTGCTTACATCACCGATACGGGAAGAGTCGGATCATTCTTGTCTGTATCTGGTTTCGATCCGGAGACGGAGATAAGAAAGCTCAGATCACAACTTCCTGTAAGAAGCCAGGAATGCTGGAATGATGGTATCATAGAAGGTGCTGTAGTCGAAATTGATGAGGAGACAGGTAAGGCTATCAAGATAGAAAGAGTTGCTAAGCATATAGCTATCGAGAAACCTGAAGACAAGAAGAATGAGACAGACGGTAACGATTCAGGAAAATAAGGACGGCAAGCTCATCGCAGGCTGTGATAAATCAGCTTGTGAGGGATGCAAGGGTTCCTTTTTCTGTACATCAAAGAATTCCACGTTCACTGTAGACAATCCATCGGGGATTGTTCTAAGCAAAGGCGATAAAGCTGTTATTGAGCTTCCGCCGAGGAAGACTCTTTTCTCCGTCTTCATGAGCCTTGGATTTCCTCTTCTCATGTTCCTCCCTGGCTATTTCATTGCCTCCATCTTCACAGACAGTCAGGGATACCTGTTCCTCGCTTCAATTGCAGGAGTAGCTGTCGGTTTCATTATTTCCGCGATATATTTCAGGGCCAGAAAGGCAAAATACACGCCTGTTGTCATTGATAAAGGAGAGAACGAGGATTGAAGAAGCTCTATCTCATAATATTCATTGTACTTCTCCTCGCCTCCTGTTCCTTCAGAGAAGATGAGGAAGTTCACGAGAAAGCCGTTCTTCCGGATATAATCCTCGAGGGTGCAGAATATACTCTCGGTCAGGATGGCAATAGTCCTATATACATCAACAGCAGCAGGATGACTCTTTATTCCCGGGATAACAGGGCGATAGTCGAGAACATGGAATTCGTGTCATATAATGATGACGGCACAATCTCCATAGAGGGTTCTGCGGATCATGCCGAAATCGACACGGAAAACGAAACGATGGATCTTGAGGGAAATGTTCTTCTTCATCAGAGCGATGGCGACATGATGATAAAAGCCGAGTCGCTTTACTTTGACACGGAAAACGAAGAGATAACTGCTGATGGCACCGTAAGCGTAAGCTCCGAGGATGGAAGCTTCAGGGGAATGGGCTTTGCAGCAGATCTCAGAGAGAAGATCTATTCATTCAAGCTGATTGAGGAGGGAGAGTTCATCATATGAGACGTTATATCATCCTGATTCTATCTATATTCCTGATCTCATCAGCCTATGCTGACAGCATAACGTTCTCAGGGGGAGAGAGTTCTGTCGTACTCAGGGATGGCAGGGAAAACGTGGTACTGTCAAACGGTGCGAGTGTGACTGTCGGCTCAATGACGATAAATGCGGACAGGATAAATCTCTCAGGCAACAACTGGAGATATGTTGAATGCACGGGCAACTCTTCAGTAATCGACGAGACAAGAGGTATAAGCATCAGGACATCCTCCATCTGGTACGACAGGGAAAATGAAAGAATACTCATATCCTCATGGTATGAAATCGATGACACGGAGAATGAGGTATCTGCAACAGGGGCTTCCCTTGAGTACCTCCTCGATGAGGAGAACCTCAGACTCGATAAAGATGTGACGCTCCTCAAAGCCACCGATGATGGTATAATGAGGTGCAATGCGGAAAGCGTTCTCTTCTCAAGAAGCAGGAATACACTTGAACTGAGAGGTTCTGCGACTGTCGACTGGGACGGGGACAGATATGAGGCAGAGGTTATCAGCGTAGATCTCGACACAGACAGCATCTCGCTTGATGGAAGAATCAGAGGAACTATAAATGGCTGAGCTTGAAGTCGACCATCTTTCAAAATTCTACGGTAAGAAGCATGTAGTGAAGAATGTATCGTTCTCCATGACAAGCGGAGACATCACAGGGCTTCTCGGGCCGAATGGAGCAGGAAAGACCACTTCCTTCTATATGATCGTAGGTTTCATCAAGGCCGATGGCGGTTCTGTAAAAGTCGATGGTCACGATATAACAAAGCTTCCGATGCACAAGCGTTCGAAAATGGGGCTTGCATATCTTCCGCAGGAAGCTTCTATTTTCCGCAAGCTTACAGTTGAAGAGAACATAAAGCTGGTGCTCCAGACTCAGAAGGACATGACTAGAAGCGAGAAGAAAAATCTTCAGGAGAAACTCATCTCCGACTTCGGTCTGGAAAAAGTACGTAAGCAGTTTGGATATACACTCTCTGGCGGAGAGAGGCGAAGGACAGAAATTGCAAGATCCCTTGCGACTTCCCCCAAATTTCTGCTTCTTGATGAACCGTTTGCAGGAATCGACCCGAAAGCGGTTTATGAGATAAAGCAGATCATCAGACGGCTGGCTGCCTCCGGAATAGGCATCCTCATAACCGACCACAATGTGCGTGACACGCTCGAAATCACAACTCGCGCACACATCATCTCAGATGGAGAGATTCTTGTTTCAGGAACGAGGGAGGAACTTCTCCATAACGAGGAAGCCAGAGAGATATACTTCGGGCGTGATTTCGATAAGGACGCCACATGATGCAGCAAGGCCTCGAACTTTCATTGAAGCAGGAGCTGAAGCTTAATGTCCAGCTGATGCAGACAATGGAAACACTCTCACTCTCACAGGAAGAATTGAGGGAGAAGATAAAGAAAGAGGCCGAGACAAATCCCGCTCTGATCGTCAATGACAGCAGCAGTTCCTATGATCGCATTGCAAACGAGTACAGGCAGCGCACAGACAGAAGGGAAAGCTTTTCAGATGATGCTCCATATCTTCCGGATGACAGGGAGGATACTAACTGGATGGAAGGCATGGTCGGAGAAAAGGAAAACCTGAAGACGCATCTTCTTGCGGAACTTGGCTGTCTGAATATCGATGAGAATGTAAAAAGAACAGCAGAGACGCTTATAACTTCCCTGGACAGGAACGGATTCTTTCCAGCATCTCCTGAAACGATAGTCAAGGAGAACGAGAAAACTTATGTGGAAGAAGCTGTCAAAATCATCCAGCACATGGAACCAGATGGCGTCGGAGCAATGGACTGGAGGGAAAGCCTCATAATACAGGCTGAAGCCAAGGGAATGAGGGGGGACGAACTCTCGCTTTTCAGGAAATTCGTCTGCTGTGAACTCGATAACGCAAGACTCGGCAAATTCGCCCAGATAGCTAAGAATCTCAGAATCGAGACAGAAGAAGTCAACGCCTTCTATGAATTTCTGAAGACACTCACGCCTTTTCCGGGAAGAAAATACGGTTCTGAATATGAAGAATACATCATCCCGGAGCTATCGATAAAAAAGGAAGACGGGGTACTGAAAATGCACCTAAACAGCGAAGCCTTCCCTTCTGTTGAAATCGACCCGGAGTATAAGAACCTCGCAGATGAATATAAGAAGAACAGCACAAAGGAAGGAAAGGAAGCGGCCCAGTTCATAAAGAACAAACTCAATGCCGCAAGCAATCTCATCTCACAGCTCGATATAAGGGCAAAGACAATAGAGAAAACAGGTGCCGTGCTGATGGAAAAGCAGAAGGATTTCTTCCTCAATGGTCCTTTATATCTCAAAGGAATGACAATGCAGGAGGTTGCCGATGAAGTCGGAGTCCATGAGGCAACAATAAGCCGCATAGCCTCATCCAAATATATTGACACCGATTTCGGCATCTACCCTATCAGATCATTATTCTCCAATACTGTCGCGTCAGAGAGCAATGAGAACCTCTCAAAGAACGCTGTGAAGGAGATGATAAAGCAGATAATAGAGGAAAACGATACGGGGAAGCCTCTCTCCGATCAGAAGATAAGCGATGCGCTTCTTGCAAAGGGAATAAAGACAGCCCGCCGTACTGTGAGCAAATACAGGAAAGAGCTGGATATAGATTCATCTTTCACAAGAACAAAATGAATAATTGATCTTCATCCAATATTCTTTTGTTTTATCCAGATTCATGCAGTATAATCATAAAAAAGAGAAAAAGGAGGCAGTATGAATCTAACATTTAGAGGCATCGGATTCACACCAACGGACGAAGATCGCGAGTTTCTCGACAAGAAACTGAAGAAGCTTTCGTTCGCGGATGACTATCTCCACGATCTCGATATCGTGGCAACGAAGGAAAGCAAGGGCATCGGTTTCCATCTTGATGCAACTCTTCACTTCACCTGGAAGAAAGAAAAAGTAGTCTCCCAGGATGCCTATGAGCTTTATGAAGGTATAGAGCTGCTCGCGGATAAGATCCAGGCTGCAGCAAAGAAGGAAAAAGAGAAAACAATGAAGATCTGATGATCTGAGGGCTATTCAGTGGAGGCTGGATGGCCCTTATTTTATGCCTTCTCCTCTTGTGATATACTCAGATCATGAGAGAATTCACCGTCCTCGATCTGTTAGATCTCGATTTAAGGGAACATAACCATCTGCAGCTTAAATGCATAGCCGGCAGATCCGGGCTTTCAAGAACAATAAAGAACTCAAAGATATCAAGACCGGGACTGGCACTTACCGGTTATTTCGAGGATTTCTCAGGCTCAAGCATCCAGCTCATCGGAAGAGCTGAACAGTCATATATAGAAATGCTTGAGAAGAAGAATGAATACGAGAATATAGAAAGAATCTTCTCATACGAACCGCCTTGTATCGTATTCATCGGCGGCTACAAGCCTTCCGAGCATTTCGTTGAGCTCGCCGAGAAAAATGCCACAGCAATTCTCTCCACCCCGCTTGAATCATCAGACTTCTCACGCCGTCTGTATTCACAGCTTGATGAGGTCTTTGCCGCCACGATGACAATCCATGGTGTACTTGTAGATGTATATGGCATTGGAGTGCTTATCACGGGAGATAGCGGTGTCGGCAAGAGCGAGACAGCGCTTGAGCTGATTGAACGCGGACACCGGCTCATAAGCGATGACACGGTGAAACTGAAGAACATCTCAGATACCTTCCTTATCGGGACAGGAGAGAATCCCCTGCTAGCGCACCACATGGAAATAAGAGGACTCGGAATAATAAACATCGCGAATCTCTTCGGTATAGGCGCAATCAGGGAAAAGAAGCACGTGCAGCTTTCAGTTGTTCTCGAGAACTGGGAGTCTGGAAAGCAGTACGACAGAATCGGAGATTCGCTTACTGATACATATCTAGGTATCACGATACCGAAGCTCGTCCTTCCCGTCCGTCCTGGAAGGAATGTTCCTATCCTCATAGAAACAGCTGCGGGAAACGAAAGAATGAAGAAACTCGGGTATTATTCATCGAAGGAATTCGACCAGAATGTACTCAAGTGGCTTGAGAGCGAAGCTGCAAGGAAGATGTATTTCAACAGCGATGAGATTCTGAGCGGAGGAGATGGCGAAATTGATCAGTAAGGAACTGGAGGTGCTTAATAGGGCTGGCATCCATGCCCGTCCTGCCTCAGAGATTGCGAAGACCGCCTCATCATTCTCCTCCGATATCTTCTTTGAGAAAGACGATATGAAGATAAATGCCAAATCGATAATGGGCATTATAACGCTGGGAGCAACATATAAGACGAAGATCAGGTGCACTTGTTCCGGGCCCGATGAAAAAGAGGCGATGGCTGCGCTTGATGATCTTTTCGAAAGGAGATTCGAGACTTGAAGGACATCACAGATAGGCAGAAGCAGATCCTGGATTTCATCTCGCTTTACATTTACACCAACGGACGCTCGCCATCGCTGCGGGAAATCGGAGAGGCCTTCGGTTTCTCTCATATCGCAGCTCGTGATGCAGTAGCTACATTAGTCAGGAAAGGCTATCTCGAAAAAATAGATAACGGACTGAGATCCCTCACATTCCCTCTTAATGAGAGATTGAAAAGGGAGAACAACGCAGTTCCTTTCTATCAGGCGGAACCATCGTATGCAGTTCTCTCTGCAGGAACAGAGGAAAGGATATTCATCCCTAGAACGAAGAAAGCCGCTTTCACATTCAAGGTGACATCGGAATCAATGAGGAACGGAGGCATCCTTCCAGGAGATTTCGCAGTCATGGCCGATGCAGACATCGCAAAAGCCGATGGCGATATCGTACTGGCATCCCTTGGGGATGATGAGATGATCCCGGAACTCAGAAGGCTGAGAAGAATCGGGAACGGGTATGCACTTCTTATCCCTGATAATGATACAATGGGAGTGATAAAAGCGGCAG
Organism: Candidatus Ornithospirochaeta stercoravium; assembly: GCA_017694915.1. Taxonomy (GTDB): domain Bacteria; phylum Spirochaetota; class Spirochaetia; order Sphaerochaetales; family Sphaerochaetaceae; genus Ornithospirochaeta; species Ornithospirochaeta stercoravium. The sequence continues at coordinate 9,162 of JADIMF010000122.1, read as the reverse complement.
AAAGCAGCTTAAGGATACTTGGCCGTCTTATATCCATTAGGAGGGATTATCATTGAACTACTTTCTTCTGGGTCCTGAGGAAGGCCAGAAAGCAGATTGGCTTAATGAGGAGAAGAAACGCGTGCTCTCTGAGCATCCGGATGCGGAGATTCACCAGATATTCGTAGGTGATGACAAAGGAGAGGATCTGGATGCGGCACTTTCCCAGCAGTCGCTCTTCTCGTCATTCCGTTTCGTGATCGTAAAGCAGTACGAGAACAGAACCGCACGTGATACATTCGACAAAGCCATAATATCCTTCCTTGAATCAGGAATGGACGACGCAGAATTCGTTGTTATTTCCTCTGAAAAGTCATCGACGAAACTCGGGAAGAAGATAACGGACAGCAAGAACGTCAGCGTGATAATGTTCTGGGAGATGTTCGACAACCAGAAACGCGGCTGGATAAAGTCGGCATTCCAGAAAGAAGGCTTCTTCATAAGCGATGAAGGTGTCGATGAAGTGCTTTTCTCCGTAGACAACAATACAGCTGAGATGAGGAACCTTGTCTCAGCACTCGCTATCTATTTCCATGCCACGGATAAATCGAAACATGAAATCACTCCTGACGATATACGGAAATACTCGCTCCAGACACGAGGAGAAGATGGGAATACGCTCTTCCAGGCTATTGCGGAGTGTGATCTGGAGCATGCAGAGTCGATACTTGCATCAATCATCAATGCAGATTCCACAGCATCGGGAAGAGCCTTCTCGACAATCGTTCAGCGCTTCAGGGAGCTTGAGAGCTATGAGGAGCTGAAAGCCTCAGGACAGGGAGATGAATCTGCCTTCGCGAATGCCGAGGCGATCACACCATTCACAGCTTTCTATCAGGGGAAAGGTATAAAGAAAAGAGACTGGCCGATGTTCAGGAAAGCGGCTTCTTCCTATCCCCTTCCCGACACACGCAGGATAATAAAGTACCTTGGAAAGATGGACACTGATATAAAAGGCACCGGAAGCGAATGGATTTCGATGATGTTCTCATCCTTGCTCTATACAATCATCATGCGTAAAGGGATGGAAGAGGATATATGCATCAATGAACCGCTTCTCGGAGGAGAAGGCCTCAGAAGCTGAGCTTGTGAATCACTCTCTCTGCGACATTCTTCGGTATCGATGCACCTTTTGCAAGTTCATCGGGAGACAGGCTGAGGATTGCCTCGACTGATCCGTACTTCTGCATTATCCTCTTCGATCTCTCCGGACCTATTCCATCTATCGACTCAAGAAGGGAGAAGGAGGCGTCGCGGCTTCTCATCCTCTGGTTGAATGAAGTAGCAAATCTATGGCACTCATCCCTGACAGCGATGAGAACACGAAGACCTGGATCGCTATGGTCAAGAAGAAGGGATTCCCTATCGCCGGGGAATACGATTTCCTCATGTTCTTTTGCAAGTCCTACCACAGGAAAATCCAGTCCAAGTGCAGATAATGAATCGAGTGCTGCACTCACCTGTCCCTTTCCGCCATCGACCATCAAGAGATCTGGCATCTCAGCGCCTTCATTCAGCAATCTCTGATAACGTCTTCCAACTGCTTCCCTCATGGACTGGAAATCATCGATCTTCCCTTCAAGGGATTTTATGGAGAAATGCCTGTATTCCTTATTCGAAGGATTTCCATCCCTGAAAACAATAAGAGAGGCGACTGTATACTTTCCGGATAGCTGCGCGATATCAAAGCCCTCGATATGACGAGGGATATCCTCAAGTCCGAGTTCTTTCTGAAGAGCCTCGAGAGACGGTGTGTTATCAACATCACGAAGACGTTTCTCCACATCTCTTGAGGCATTCTCCGCAGCCATGCGCAGGATTCTGTAATGCTTTCCATCCTTCGGCACAGTGATATAAACAGGACTTCTGAGCTCTTCATTGAAGTATTTCGCAAGGAGCTCCGTGTCGATATCGCAGGAAACGAATATCTCCTGCGGAAGCGTATCACCATCGCTGTAATACTGCACAAGAAATGAAAAGAGCGTCTCGGTCTCATCACCAAGGCATTCAGCCCTATATAATGCCTTCCCGATAAGACGCCCGGAGCGGAACTGCATTATGGAGATAGTACAGAGGTAGCTACGCATCTCGATAGCAACATAATCTCGGCTGTCTGTGGTGAAATCCTCCACCATCTGGTTCTTCTGCATCACGGTCAGGGCCTGAAGCTGGTCACGCTTTCTTGCGGCAGTCTCGAAGTCGAGCTCCTTCGCGCTCTTCTGCATCTCCCGCTCCACCTGCTTGATCATCGAGGAGTCATCACCTGAAAGGAAATCCCTGACCTCCTTCACATAGACGCCGTAATCCTTTTCGGAAACAGCACCAATGCATGGGCCCGAGCATTTGTGTATATGGTAATAGAGACATGGTGTCTTTCTCTCCTTAAGAGGCCCTGAGCAGAGGCGCAGAGGATAATTATCCCCCACGAGCTTGAGATAGGTGTCAAGTTTCATCCCGTCTGGATATGGCCCGAAATACTGAGAACCATCCTTTATGACTCTTCTTGTCTTGAATATACGGGGGAACTTCTCCTTCGTGATTCTTATGACAGGGTAGCTTTTCCCATCCTTTAGAAGGATGTTGTAATGAGGGTTGTATTTCTTGATCAGATTGTTCTCGAGGATCAGAGCTTCATACTCATTACCAGTTATGACGAAATCAATGGTATCAATCTTCTCGACAAGCGCAGCTGTCTTGGCATTCCTATTCGGAAGGAAATATGAGGAAACACGCCGCTTGAGGTTCTTCGCCTTTCCGACATATATAACAGTTCCTTCCTTATTCTTCATAAGGTAGCATCCCGGAGAATCCGGAAGCTCCCTCGCCTGATTCCTTGCGCTTTCCGACATAGCTTGAGAATAGCTTCTCGAAACAGCTTTGACAACTTATACTCAAATCATGGCCGCATTGAATGAACTCATTGCCTCTCTTGACAGCAGGGATATCGAAAAACTATTTGAACGTTATCACTTCACGGAAAGCCAGAAGCTTGAAATAGCGAAGGCTGAAGCCGATCTAAGGCAATGGAAGGAACAGTCATTCTGCCTCCTCGCTCCCTATGAAGAAATCGACGCGAGAAAAGACGGCAGAAAAGGCGATGCGTACATGCGCCTTATGCGAAGCTATATGGATGATCTGAGAAAAAGTGAAACTGATTATTCATCTTTCTCTCCCGATTTTCATCCGCGGCCGAAATACAGGACGATACTCTCAGACGAGAAGATCGTTCCCGGAAAATGTCCATGCCCTGTCGATGGCGAGAAGACAAGATGCTGCAAGCTTACAACCCTCGATGCGGTGATGCAGTGTCCGTTCTCTTGCTCATATTGTTCCGTGCAGGCTTTCTATACAGAGAACGAAATACATGCCGTCAGCAACCTGAAGGAAAAGCTTCTGGCGCTCGAACTTGATCCATCTGTATGGCACATAGGAACAGGACAGGCCTCCGACTCGCTCGTGCTCGGAGATGATTACGGAACGCTTTCCGCCCTCTCTGCGTTTGCAGAACAGCATCCTGATGTAGTAATAGAACTTAAATCAAAATCCGCAAGAAATGTCTTTGACAGGAAATACCCTGCGAATATGCTTTTCACATGGTCTCTCAATGCACCGACCATCATCGAAAAGGAAGAGCATATGACGGCAACGCTCGAAGGCCGGCTCGAGAATGCTGAGAGAGCGAGGGATAACGGAAATCTCGTAGGCTTCCATATACACCCGATGGTATATTTCAGAGGCTGGGAAGATGAATACAAATTGATAGCAGAGGAAATCGAGAAGCGTTTTTCTCCTGATGATGTTGCCCTGACAAGCATCGGAACGCTTACATTCACCAAATCCGTCTTAAGGCATCTGCGTGAAAGAGGAGATGAAAGCAGGGTTCTTGAGATGGAACTCACACCTGCTGCGGGTAAATTCTCCTACCCTCTGGACATCAAGAGAAAGCTTTTCAGCCATGTATACAATTCTTTCTCAGACAGCTTCCATAAGAATGTGTTCTTCTATTTATGTATGGAAGATCCTTCTCTCTGGCTTCCGGTGCTTGGCCGGGAATATGAACGGGACAGTGATTTTGAAATTGACATGAGAAAGCATTATGAAGAGAAGATAAACATGCTTAAGGAGAGAAGAAGATAATGTTTCTGGATATGGGACCGCTGAAGCTGCATTATGAAATATCAGGAGAGGGAAAACCTCTGATTCTCCTTCATGGCAACGGCGAGGACATGACGATATTCGATGAGGCGCTTCCACTTCTTGAGAAGCATTTCATGGTCTACCGTATCGACACAAGGTGTCATGGGGAGAGCACGAAGATGAAGGAAATACACTACTCTCTTCTTGCTGAGGATCTATATGCCTTCATAAAACTCCTGAAAATCGAAAAGCCTGTCATCTTCGGTTTTTCAGATGGAGGAATCACAGCCCTGATAATGGAAATAAAACATCCGGGAACCGCAAGTCATCTCATAGTAAGCGGAGCAAATACGAAACCAAGCGCTCTCAAGCTCTGGTTCAGGATAAGCGCATGGAATGCCTATCAGAGGACAAGGGATAAACTCATAAACCTGATGCTATCTGAACCTCATATAAGGAAAAGAGAGCTTGAATCGATAAAAATACCTGTACTTGTGACAGCGGGAGAGAAAGATCTGGTGAAAAGAAGCGACACGGAATTCATCGCCTCCTCTATCCCTGATTCAAAGCTCATGATTATCCCATCCGAGCATCATGAATCATATATCGTCCATTCCGATAAGATTGCGAGAATAATAATCGAGGAGACAAATGAAAGAGAAAGAGTATGAGAAACTGCTTCTGAAAGCAGAAACAGTATTCACATCTGTTATCGTCATATTCTTCATAGCAATCATCATGCTTATAGCGCTCTGCATTCCAGGAACAGCGGCATTCTTCATCATCTTCGCAGTAAGCCTTGTCCTGCTCATTGTCAGTGTACTTATGGCATTGGAAATCGAAAGGACTGCAGGCTGGTATGAATGCAGGGAATGTGGACATAAATACATTCCTGAAAGAAAGGCGATGCTTCTCTCAGCACACATAGGAAGGACAAGACACCTCAGGTGCCCGAAGTGCGGGAAGAAGAGCTGGAACAGAAAGATTATTTCAGACTGACTTCCCTATACCCATATCCGGAGAGTATTCTTCCTCCGCTTTCAAGATATTTCTTCGCCTTCACTGCAAGTGAAGATGATTCTGGATATGAAAATGGATTGTCGGAAATAAAGCCGAATATACGCTCCTCAGCCTGCCGGTCATCTTCTGTCCCAAGGAGAGTGAAAAGAGATGCGAAATTTCTTATTCTGGATTTCTCATCAAGCATACACGCTACCTCAGGAGACAGCAGCCAGGAATGGATGAGAAACATAGCTTTGCTGCAATGGAAGAATGACAGAATCCGTTGGAACGAGTCCTCGGCCTTTGAGAGATCCACGCCTTCAGGAATATGGATGAAAAACAAGGGTAATGATGTATCTACAGATTTCCAGACATCATCAAGAGGCTTTATAGCAGGCTCTGCCTGAAGCTCTCCTAGACGGAATATCTCCAAGTTCACATGGTGACGCAGCCAATTGATTCTATCCAATCCAACCTTACCTGTATGCCTCTGATACCACGATGCCCAGACAGATATATCTGAGAATGTAGCAAAATATATATCATCGGAAATACCCCGCTCTGAATACTTTTCGTGGCATTCGTATGCAAGCTGAAGATATGAAGAGAGGTAGAAAAGCCCTGGATTATCAGATGATTCTCCAAGCTTGGCAAAGGAAGGGAAATCGAGAAAGAAAGCGTTACGGACTCCTTCTGTCAAAGGAAAAGCATCGTAAGCATCTTCATACTCAAGGCAATCAATACTCCTAAGGAATTCAGCTCTGGTCATGACAAGATTCTACACAAGCTGCATTTGCGAGAAAACAAGAGCACAGAAAAAAGTCCTCCTGATATCTACCAGAAGGACCTGAATCAGATTACAGATTCTTATTTCAGTTTCTCAAGGAAGATTTCCTTCTCCCTCTTCTCAAGAGGGCATTCCTCACCGCTGAGCATCTTCTTTATTGCCTCTACCTCATGGGATGAGAATGTCTTTGAGTGAAGTACATGATTCTCGAAAGCATCTGTTGCTATAGGGCATACCTTCCTTACTATCTCAAGCATCACCTCACCATACTGCCTTATCTCATACTGAGCATGGGAATCGAGCCTGAGTTTCAGGAAATGGAAGAGATTGTGCAGATCTATCTCCCAGTAGAACTCTGTATAAAGGGAAAGCGGGAGATCGATTCTCGCTATCTCACGTGCAATTCCCATATCGAGCATCTTATGGTAATTCGCGAAAGCTCTCTCCTGATCGGAAGCCATTATCGCCTTCACTTCCTCTGCCATCTCAGGGGACACAGGCTCATTCTTCCTTCCCTGCTTGTTATCCTCGCTCTGCAGTGCGATATTCTCATCTGCAGGAATATATACCTCGTCCTTCATAACAGAATAACGACCGGAGATCTCATTCATGCGAGCTGTTCTGTGACGGGTCCACTGACGCGCGACGAAGATTGGCATCTTCACATGGAATGTGAATACAACCTGCTCAAAAGGAGATGTATGTTCATTGCGCATAAGATAATTGATGAGACCCTTATCCTGCCTGTATGTCTTTGTACCCTCTCCGTAGCTTACACGCGCTGACTGAACGATACGCTGGTCAGATCCAAGGTAATCCACAAGCCTTACGAATCCATGATCGAGAACGGGAAATTCCTTGTCGAGTATTTCCTCAGCTTCCGGTACAACACAATGCATATATCCCTCCTAAAGCAGCTTCATAGCAGCAAGTGCCATTGCAGCACCAGCCACAGCCGCAGTCTCCGTCCTGAGTATCCTGTCTCCAAGAAGCATCGGACGATAATCATTATCTATAAAATACTGCCTTTCTCGTCCAGACCATCCACGTTCCGGACCGATAGCAAGTACAACGCTTTTCCCCTCAAGATTCTCCCGTGAAAGCGGCGTAGCACCTACTGCGTTATCTAGTAATATATGCACATCTCCATCAGCAGATGCAACCGCTTCCTCCACGTTTTTCACTATTGATACACGGCTGACACCTGTAGCCCCTGCCTGCATCGCTCCATCAAGAAGAATATCCTTATACTCGCCTTTCGTATAAAGGGAAGCCTCAAGATAGCTCTTCTCACCTAAATCGGAAACAGGAAGGATGAGATGGCTCACACCGAGCGAAACAGTCTCACGCAGTATGCGACGCATGCATATCGGCCGGACCTGGGCTATTATCATCGTAAGTGGATAAAGCCCAGACGAATCCTTGGTAGGAGTGAAATCAATAGTGATACCTTTCTCATCGGAAGCTGTTATCCTGGCATTTCCTTCATATCCGTTGATGATTCCTGCACGGAAGGAATCCCCCACACCCATGTGGAGGATTTTCCTTATATGCTTTGCCCTGTCATCAGAAGACGGAAGAAACGTCTCGCCTTCATTCAGAAGTATGATGTTCACTTGTCACGTCCGAAGAGATGGGAGAAATACTTTATTCCCTCGAAAGAAGGAGTTTCGAGATCTTCCTTCTCCATCTTCCATGACCAGTTCGATGTACCGCATGTCGCAGGCACATTCATCCTGGCGTCAGCACCAAGCCCGAGGATATCCTGCATAGGGAATATCGCGAACTGCGCCGGAGATCCCATAAGCGCTCTTATCATGCGCCAGACAACCTCATCATCACTGCATTCGAAATAACGGCGGACATAATCCTTCATACCGTCATCGAGCTCATCATACCAGCCTCTGGTCGTGTTGTTGTCATGCGTTCCCGTATAAGCCACCGACATCTTCTCGATATTATGAGGAAGGTAGGCATTCCCCGTCTGCCAGTCACCATTATCGAAGGCGAATGCGAACTGCAGAATCTTCATTCCAGGGAATCCATTGCTTACACGAAGCGCCTCAACCTCAGGTGTTATGACACCCAAATCCTCTGCGATAATAGGCAGATCTGATCCAAGCTCCTTCCTCAGTGCATCGAAAAGCTCCTGTCCCGGGCTCTTCACCCACTTGCCTCCAGCAGCTGTCTTCGCGCCCTTCGGAACTTCCCAGCAGGCTTCAAAGCCTCTGAAATGATCGACACGGACAATATCGAAAAGAGAAAGATTGGTACGGAATCTCTCAATCCACCACTTGAATCCAGTCCTCTGATGCTCAGACCATCTATAGAGAGGATTCCCCCAGAGCTGTCCATCTGCAGAGAATGCATCTGGCGGTACTCCTGAAGAAGCTTCCTGCTGTCCTTCCTCGTCTATTCTGAGAAGCTTTCTGTTCGACCAAGCATCGGAAGAATCACCTGCAACAAAGATAGGGATATCACCGATGAGAAGCACACCATGCTCATTAGCATAAGCCTTCAGATCCATGAACTGCTTATAGAAGAAATACTGAAGAACCTTATATGTATCGACTTCAGCTTTCAGCTCCTTCTTTGCCTTCTCCATAGCCTTCTCTTCTCTGTCTCTAAGATTCTCAGGCCATGCAAGGAACCATCTTGAATCGTTATATTTGTCCGCAAGGGCCTGGAAAAGAGCATAGTCATCAAGCCACCATCCTTCCTTCTCAAGGAATGCATGATAATCCTTCTTCTCCTTCTCCGGAGCTGAAAGAAATGCAGAAGCGGCCTTCCTCAGCATCGGCATCTTCAGCTTCCTCACCTCTCCATAATCCACACGTTCTGTGGGCAAAGCCTTCTCCATCACATCCTCAACATCAAGATAACCATCAAGATAGAGAAGACGTGGGGAAATCATGAGCTCATTACCAGCAAACGCTGATCTTGCTGCATATGGGCTGTCACCAAAACCAGTCGGTCCTACAGGCAGCATCTGCCAAAGCCCTATCGAGGCTTTCTCAAGTGAATCAACAAACTTGTATGCATTCTCTCCCAGATCTCCGATACCGTAATCAGAAGGGAGCGATGTTATATGGAGAAGTACTCCAGCTTTCCTAAGATTTCTGTCCATAAAAAGTATTATAGCTGGTAATCAAAGCGAAAACAGCAAGAAAAGAAAAAGAATATCCTCCTCAGATGAC
>JADIMF010000121.1 GCA_017694915.1 Candidatus Ornithospirochaeta stercoravium | reverse complement strand
CTGGTTGAGCCTACTCCCCTTATTGTCAAATGAGAATGGTTTTATGAAGGGATGGAACCCTATCATTTTGCATATTCATGTCCTTACAGGCGTATTTTCATTCAGTCATTTCGAGTTTTGAAAAAAGCTCTAGACATTATGATATCTGCTTCATAGAATTCCGCTGTAGGATTCGGGAGGATGATATGGTAAAGCAGACAGCAGGTCGAGATGCCCTTACAGGATTTGCGGATGAGTTCGCTCATCTCAATGATGACATACTCTTCGGGGAAGTATGGTCGAGAGAGGATAAGCTTCCCCCTAAGATGAGATCGATACTCACAGTGACGGTTCTTGTATCGAAAGGTCTTCTAGACTCCTCATTCCAGTATCATATGCAGACTGCGAGGAAGAACGGAGTGACAAAGACTGAGATGGGCGAGATTCTCACACATGTCGCATTCTATGCAGGCTGGCCCAATGCATGGGCTGCATTCCGCGTAGCTCTTGAGGTTTATAAGGATGATGAAGGCAAGGATGGCGGTATGTTCGGGCTAGGAGAACAAAATGATGCATATGCCAGATATTTCATCGGGAAATCATACCTCAAACCCCTGACAGATCCTAAAGAGACTGTATTTATGGCAAATGTCACATTCGAGCCGGGCTGCAGGAATAACTGGCATATACATCACTCTGATAAAGGCGGTGGACAGATTCTTCTCTGTACTTCCGGAAGAGGGTGGTATCAGGAGTGGGGAAAAGAAGCTGTTGAACTTCATTCTGGTGATGTCATCACAATCCCAAGGGAAGTGAAGCACTGGCATGGAGCGGCAAAAGACAGCTGGTTCAGCCATATCGCAGTCGAAGTTCCAGGTGAGAATACAAGGAACGAATGGTGCGAGCCTGTTTTAGATACAGAATATAACAAACTGAAATAGATAATATTCTGGTAGGGAAATCCTGCTGTTTCTGAAAAAAGTAACTTATAGGCAGGATGAGATTCCAAAGAAGATAAATTCTTCATATACCGCAAGTGTTGTTCTGACGGAAGGAAATACTGTAAGCGCATATGCCTTTGATGGTGCACAGGGTGTAGCTTCAATAAAGATAACAAAAGGTGTAGATATTGTTTCATTCAATTTCAATCCTTACGGAATCGGTGGATTCAGAATTCTTAAATAGGGTATTGAAAAGAGGAGCTGTTAAGAATCTTGTTCTTCTCAGCTCCTTTAATTGAAACAAATCATTTCTTCTTCGAAACTTTCGTATTTGCCCTTATCTTTCCAGTCTTGCTCTGGATTACGATTGAACCAGCAAGTCCTGAATTCTTTATATGAGTCTTTGCAGCTTCGATAGCTTCTTTCTGTGTCCTGTAGTATTTAGTTACACGGACATTATCTTTTTCTTTTTCAAACCAGCCTTTCTCAGGATCCTTGAAGATATAACGAATCTGTTTGACCTTCGTTTTTCCTGCACTTTGCTCTCCGACTTCAATTTCAATGGTTGTACCTTCTTCTAGGATTTTCTCTTCAGCCATGGCTTCCTCCTTTTGATGAATTATTGATAAGAAATTTATTTTTCCTTTTGCTGCTGATTATATCATATGAAATCATTTGCTTAGCTGGTTTTATTACAGAAAACGAATTTTCAGACTGAATGAAAATGCTCCCCTGAGTCGGGGAGCATGTCAAAGTCATGTCTGTCAGATCAGAGGTTCTGACAGGCTTTCTTTCTTATGAGTTCCTTGCCGGATGTCACAACGATTGTCACACCGAGAATCACAAGAAGAACAGCTACGATGAGCTGAAGTCCTTCAACCATGAAGACACCTGTTCCAGCAGCGAATGCCTTTACGAGAGCTATGAAGCGCTGGATGAGTGCCGAGAATGTTACGATAAGCATAATCACGAATGGAGGGATAAGCGTTCTCATCTCTCTGCCTGTGACTTTAAGGAATACACAGAGCGTGATAAGCACGAGTGCGCTGAGAAGCTGGTTCGCGCTTCCGAAGAGAGGCCAGATGTTGGAGTATCCAACCTGCGTGAGAATGTATCCGAATACAAGTGTGATGAGTGTAGAAACATACTTGTTGCAGAGGATTTTTCTCCATCCTGCGGCTGTATCCATGTTATCAACACTGAAAAGCTCCTGGAATGACATTCTTCCGATTCTTGCAACGGAATCGAGAGTAGTGAATGCAAGTGCTGATACACACATTGTCATGAAGCTCTGAGCTACATAAACAGGTATGCCGAACATCTCAAGGAAGCCTGCGACACCTGATGAGAAGATCTGGAAAGGTGTACCGACAGCTGCAGTTCCATCAGCTGCGGCAGCAGCACCTGCAACACAGAGCGCGATTGTAGCAAGAAGGCTTTCAAGAATCATCGCACCATATCCTACCTTGAGCATATCCTTCTCATTTGAAATTGTCTTTGATGATGTGCCAGAAGATACAAGGCTGTGGAATCCTGATACAGCACCGCACGCTACCGTTACGAAAAGAATAGGGAAGAGCGTTCCAAGCTGTGGATTCGTAAATCCTGTGAATGGCTGAAGATTCATCGTAGGATGAGCGAAGATGAGTCCGAGAACAGCGCCTGCAATCATTCCGATGAACATGAATGTAGACATGTAATCTCTTGGCTGCATCAGAAGCCACATAGGAAGAACAGCTGCTACGAAGATGAATGCGAATGAGAAGAGTATCCATGCCTGCTTATCCCAAAGAATAGGCATGTTCATTCCGCAAACGAAAGAAAGCACTGTGAATACAAGGCCAAGTACGACTTCTTTCCATCCGGTAAGTTTTGCTTTTCTCTGAATGAGTCCAACTACGATAGCGAAGATGATGAAGAAGATTGATATACTGCCTGCCGCGCCATTGATTGTTGCACCTTCAACAAGTGCCTCTGTTCCATCAACGACAGTGAATGCATTGAATGTACCTGCAACCATATCCGCAAATGCGGCAATTACGATAAGACAGAAAAGCCAGCAGAATCCGAGGAAAAGCTTTCTTCCTGTTTTTCCGATGTATTTCTCAATGAGAAGACCCATTGATTTTCCGTCATTCTTCACACTTGCATATAGTGCGCCGAAATCAGTGACTGCACCGAAGAAAATACCTCCGATCACAATCCAGAGAAGAACAGGAACCCATCCGAATACAGCTGCCTGAATGGCACCTGTAACAGGTCCTGCACCTGCTATTGAAGAGAACTGGTGGGCGAATACCGTCCAGCCATCTGTTGGTACATAATCCTGACCATCATTATGGATAACTGCGGGGGTCTTCGCTTTCGGATCGATTCCCCATTTCTTTGCCAGCCAGCGTCCATAGAGCATGTATGCTGC
>JADIMF010000120.1 GCA_017694915.1 Candidatus Ornithospirochaeta stercoravium | reverse complement strand
CTGGTTGAGCCTACTCCCCTTATTGTCAAATGAGAATGGTTTTATGAAGGGATGGAACCCTATCATTTTGCATATTCATGTCCTTACAGGCGTATTTTCATTCAGTCATTTCGAGTTTTGAAAAAAGCTCTCTAATACTTATTTTTTATATCTAAAAATACATTATAGGCATATTTTATTTTCTCTTTATACTCTGTTCATATGGAACTCAGAGTACTGAAATACTTCCTTACCATTGCAGAAGAAGAGAACATAACGAAAGCCGCTGAAATTCTGCATGTCACCCAGCCCACACTTTCAAGACAGATCATGCAGCTGGAGGACGAACTCGGAGTAAAGCTTTTCAAGCGAAGCAAATACTGTGTAAAGCTCACAGAGGATGGAATGTATCTTAAAAAGCGAGCTGAAGAAATACTTTCGCTTGCAGACAATACGGCAAGGACAATAAGCAGCAAGGAAATTTCAGGAACGATATCCATTGGATGCACGGAAACACATAGCATGAAAGAACTTGCCAGCATGATGCGCAAGTTCCACAGTATCCATCCCGGTGTCAATTACAACGTGTATACGACAAACACAGATGGAATAAAAGAAGGAATCGAAAAAGGAACAATAGATATCGCATTGATGACAGAACCGGTCGACACATCAAGATTTGATGCGATTCATCTTAGTGGAAAGGAAAGATGGGGAGCCATTGTTCGCCAAGACTCAGAACTTGCTAGTAAACATTCCGTATCGCCCGAAGATCTTATCAATAAAGCATTACTGCTTCCAATCCGTCAGGAAGTACAGTACACTCTTGAAAGCTGGTTCGGGAAATCCTTTCAAGAACTCTGCATTCCAGTTCGTTATAACCTTGGTCGGAATGTCGCTGTAATGGTACAGGAAGGAATCGGAATCGGGATAGGCTTTGATCTTTTCTCGGAATATGAAGGTCTCGAATTCATACCGCTGGAACCTGAACTGAATACAGGCAGTGTCATATGCTGGAAGAAGAATCAGCTGTTCTCAACCGTTGCAGGAAGCTTCATCGATTTTCTCAGGAATACTGCTGATCAGATCAATCCATGTTCCAGACAATAATGATAAATACCATCCTCTGAAGCAGTCCCGCACACATCATCTGCAACGGCTTTAAGTTCGGAAGAACCATTTCCCATAGCAACACCAGTACCAGCTGTCTGCAGCATTTCTATGTCATTATTGCCATCACCGAAGGCTATCGCATCTGATTCATCAAGACCATAATACTCCAGGATTTTCCTGACGGCATTCCCTTTGCCGCCCTCTGCTGGAATTATATCAACCGCCCTATCCCACCATGCAGCGATCTTCGCATGCCGAACACCCTTCATGACGGCTGAATACTCCCGTTCATAGCATCCCATCATTATCTGAAAGATCTTCTCATTCGCGATGATGTAATCAAAATCCTCGGAAGCTTTTATCGGGAATCCGGAAATCCCATAATAAGCTTTCAGATCTTCATCGACACCATTTGCGGCAAACCTGTCTTTTGTTGCTATTGAAACAGGCCGACCAATTGCCGCTGCATTATCAACAATGAGTCTTATGTCATCTGCAGGAAGCGGATTACTGTAGATTTCCCCATCAGTGTCATAGCAGAAAGATCCATTGAATGTCATATGTGCATCGAACCCTGATCTCGCAAAGTCAGGAAGAGTAAGAGGAGACCGACCTGTGGCGATGCAGAGGATTATCCCATTATCCTTAAGACGGACAAGAGTCTCCTTCATTTTCAGTGAAAGACTCTTTGTACTGAAGTCCAGCAGAGTTCCATCGATATCAAAAAAAGCGATTCTGATTCTTTTCATGTCATCTCTCCCTGTCAGCTCCGTCTGTTCTGCTCCCTACCGTGATGTGACATACATCAATCGGATGTCTGAATAATTCTAAATCATCATAATAGAGCGAACAACGAAAAACAGCATGTTGTAGATTTTCCTTTCGTCCTGAACATATGTGTGATAAAATATCAGAAATTCAGTCAGCGAAAAAAGGAGAGATTTTATAAAGTGGGAATTTTCAGCAAGCTGTTCAAAACTCCGGGGGATGTACTTGCCTCACCTGCAGAAGGGAAAACAATAGATATTTCTGAAGTACCAGATCCTACGTTCTCAGAAGGCATTCTGGGAAAAGGAATCGCGATAATACCAACAGGAAATACAGTCTACAGTCCGTGTGATGGAACAATAGACCTGATGTTCGATACCGGTCATGCAGTGAACATCATCTCCGATACTGGAGCTGAGATACTCATCCATATAGGGCTTGAGACAGTATCGCTCAAGGGAAAGCATTTCAAGACCTTCATGAACTCAGGAGACAAGGTAAAGAAAGGCGACAAACTGATTGAATTCGAGCGTCAGGCAATAGCTGATGAGGGATTCAACACCGTAATACCGATGGTAATCTGCAACAGCGATGCATATGAGGAAATCACTCCTGAACCTGGCAAGGATGTTGTACCAGGAGATACTATCATCACACTGAAAAAACAGGGGGCATAATGATTGTTGGAAGAGGTCGCCCTGTATATGAGGGCGTTGCAATCGGACGCATCTATGTCCATATGAAGAATCAGGTCCTGACTGACAGGAAATGCTCGGACATAGAAAAGGAAATGGAGCGCTTCAGGACCGCGAAGGAAAAAGCCGCGGAAGAGCTTTCCGCATTGTATGAGAAGACTGCTGCAGAAATTGGAGAAGAACAAGCGGCAATCATAGAGGTACAGTCGCTGTTTCTTGATGATCTGGATTACATAGAAGGCATAGAAGCCATGATTAAATCCGGAAGCGAGGCGGCATTCTCTGTTCATGAAATAGGAGATGCACAGGCAAGTGCGTTCGCCGCTCTTGATGATGATTACATGAAAGCAAGGGCTACGGATATACGCGATATATCAGACAGGCTTGTGCGGATACTCACGGGAGCAGATCAGGGTTTCCGCATGGATGAACCAGGAATCATCGTCGCAGAGGATCTTACCCCAAGCGAGACCGTTTCGCTTGATAAGGACAAGATACTTGCATTCGTCACAAGACAGGGTTCATCAAATTCCCATACAGCAATTCTCGCAAGGGTAATGAACATCCCTTCCCTGGTGCTTACAGATATCGACATAGACCAGTCGCTCAATGGGCGGACAATGATTGTCGACGGATTTACCGGCAACTATTATATCGATCCGGATGAGAAGACCCTGACAGAAATGACAGCAAAGAAAAAGAGTGCTGGTGAATACAAAGCAGGGCTTGAGAAATACAGAGGAATTGAAAGCGTTTCCCGGACAGGAAGGAAGGTGAAGCTTTTCGCAAATATAGGAAGTCCTTCGGATCTGAAGTACGTCATTGATGGCGATGCGGAGGGAATCGGTCTTCTCAGAAGCGAGTTTCTATATCTTGGCCGGAATGATTTCCCTTCGGAAGATGAACTTTTCGAGGCATATAAATCGGTACTTGAAGCAATGGGAGGGAAAAAGGTCGTAATCCGTACTCTTGATATAGGTGCGGACAAGAAGGTCGATTATTTCTGTCTTGCTCCTGAGGAGAATCCAGCTCTTGGATACAGGGGAATAAGAATATGCCTGACTGAGAAGGACATCTTCCGTACCCAGCTCAGGGCGATATACAGGGCGAGTGCTTTCGGAACAGCTGCAATCATGTTCCCGATGATCATCTCGGTGAAGGAGGTTCAGGAGATTAAGGAATACTGTTCCTTTATCGAGAAAGAACTGCATGACGAAGGAATAGCAACAGGGCCTGTGGAACTCGGCATAATGATAGAAACACCAGCTGCGGCGATGATCAGCGATATGCTTGCAAGCGAAGTGGATTTCTTCAGCGTGGGAACAAACGACCTGACGCAGTACACACTTGCAATCGACAGGCAGAACGAGAAGCTCGATGCATTCTATGATGCGCATCATCCTGCGATAATGCGTTTTCTTGAGATGATTGCTTCGAATGCTCACAGCAAAGGCATATGGGCAGGTATATGCGGCGAACTTGCAGGAGACCTGTCGCTTACCGATGAATTCCTGAAAATGGGCTATGACGAACTGTCCGTGGCTCCATCAAGAATTCTTGAACTGAGGAAAAACGTAATAAACAGCGAGGTTTGAATATGAAAACATTTGATTACACCGTGAAGGATGAACTGGGGATCCATGCACGCCCTGCAGGGCTGCTTGTGAAGCAGATTGCAGGAATCAAGAGCAATGTGACGATTGCAGTGAAAGCGAAGAACAAAAGCGCAGATGCCAAGCGTCTTATGGCTGTTATGAAAATGGCCGTAAAGCAGGGCGATGTCGTCACGGTAACAATTGAGGGCGAAGATGAGGATACGGCAGCGCCTCAGATAGAACAGTTCTTCAAAGAGAATTTCTAATCGGCTATTACGAAGCAATGCTTCGAAAAACATTCAGGAGGTTTTTCCTATGATGAAATTTCTTCAGAGACTCGGCAAGTCTCTCATGCTCCCTGTAGCATGTCTTCCTGTCGCAGGTATTCTGGTTGGTATCGGATACTGGATCGATCCTAGCGGATGGGGTGCTGGCAGCAATGTAATCTCGAATATACTCTACTCTGCTGGAAGCTCAATCATCGACAATATGTCGGTTCTTTTCGCTATCGGTGTCGCAGTAGGAATGTCAAAAGACCAGGAAGGAACTGCAGGTCTTGCAGGTATTGTAAGCTGGTTTGTATTCCAGACACTGCTTGGAAAGGTTGCACCAACCATCGTAGGAGGAATCTCCTGGCTTGATATCGCGGCTTTCGCAAAGGTCAACAACCAGTTCATCGGTATTCTCTCCGGTATAATCGGCGCACTATGCTATAACAGATTCTGCAAGACAGAACTTCCGGAATTCCTAGGATTCTTCTCAGGACGCCGCTCGGTAGCTATCATGACCGCGTTCATCACGCTCATCATAAGCCTTCCGATGATGTTCCTCTGGCCTTTCATCTACACAATCCTCGTATCGTTCGGCGAGCTGATGATCGGTCTTGGTCCTATCGGCGCTGGAATCTACGCATTCTTCAACAGACTTCTTATCCCTGTTG
This sequence comes from Candidatus Ornithospirochaeta stercoravium, assembly GCA_017694915.1. GTDB lineage: Bacteria > Spirochaetota > Spirochaetia > Sphaerochaetales > Sphaerochaetaceae > Ornithospirochaeta > Ornithospirochaeta stercoravium. The sequence goes on along the minus strand of JADIMF010000120.1, from coordinate 2,962 downwards.
GTCTGCACCATGCTCTCAACAGCGTATTCTGGTTCGACGTTGCTGGAATCAACGATATCGCAAGATTCTGGGGAGCTCCTGCTGACGTTCTCTGGAATGGCACATTCCAGGTTACAGGCATCTACCAGACAGGATTCTTCCCTGTCATGATGTTCGGTCTTCCAGCAGGTGCACTTGCAATGTACTTCACAGCAAAGACAAAGAACAGAAAGACTGTAGCAGGTATTCTCCTTGCAGCAGCTCTCTCTTCATTCTTCACTGGTGTTACAGAGCCTTTCGAATTCTCATTCATGTTCCTCGCACCGGGCCTTTACCTTGTACATGCAATCCTCACGGCTATCTCTGTCGCCGTATGTGCAGTCCTTCCTGTTAGAGCCGGCTTCAACTTCTCTGCAGGTTTCGTAGACTGGTTCCTCTCATTCAACGCTCCTAATGCTGTTAATCCATGGTTGATCATCCCAATCGGTCTCGTGGTTGCAGCCATCTACTTCATCGTATTCTACTTCGTAATCAAGAAGTTCGATCTCAAGACACCGGGAAGAGAGGATGATCAGGAAGCTGAGCTTGCCATCGACCTTGAAAGCAACGACTATACTACAGTTGCTACAATCATTCTCGAAGGCGTCGGCGGCGCTTCAAATATAGCAACTGTCGATAACTGCATCACACGTCTCCGCCTTGAAGTCAAAGACAGGCTTCTCGTAGATGAGAAGAAGATCAAGAGTGCAGGTGTAAAGGGAGTCCTCCGCCCTGCAAAGAATTCCGTTCAGGTAATCATCGGTCCTAAGGTACAGTTCGTCGCTGACGAATTCAAGAAGCTCTGCAAGTAATCAGATCGTATGATTATCATGGCTGTCTCGGAAATCCGGGGCAGCCTTTTCTCATGCTTCTTCAGCTGGGATATTCTTCCTAACGATACACTCTGCTCACTTTCCGTAGTGTATGCCTGTAGAAAATGAAATGCGCTGCAGCGGTCATCCCCCATGATAATGGATAACTCAGGAAAAGCATTTCTATTGTCGGAACTGCAGCAAAGGCCGTATGTACCCATATCACTCTGAAAAGGCACACGCCTATAAGTGTCACCAATGTGGGGTATATCCCGTTTCCAAGCCCTCTCTGTACACCTGCATATACTTCCATGATTCCACAAAGCCCATATGGAATCATCACGACAAGGTTTCGGGAAACTGCATATGGGAATGAGTTTTCATCAATGAAGAAAGGAAGAAGAGGATAGCCGAGGAAATAGAAGGAAAGTCCTAAAAGCGTGCCTATCAAAGATGAGTATAGGAAACATACCCTGACAATCTTCGGGATATTCTCAAGCTTCCCTGCCCCGGTATTCTGTCCTGTGAATGTTATGCATGCCTGCATGATTGAATTGGTGCAGGCATAGATGAAATTCTCCATCGTCGCAGAAACAGAGCATCCGGCGACAGCGGCAGAACCGAATGTGTTTATTGCGCCCTGAAGCTGCATGTTTGAAAAAGAGAACGCGATGTTGTTAAGACCAGAGGGAATACCTACAGCAAGGATTCTCCTGAAAAGAGTTTTCTGGATGCAGAGCTTCTTCAGGTTCAGGTGGCATATCCCCTTCTCCCGCATAAGATGAAAGACAGAAAGAGATGCAGAGATATACTGGCTAAGTACAGTACCGATTGCAACACCCTTCACGCCAAGATCGAGAGCAAGCACGAGAAACGTGCAGAGAACCACATCTGCGATTCCAGCTACTGTCAGATAATAAAACGGATGTCTGGAGTCTCCATCTGCTCTCATCACTGCAGAGGAGAAACTGAAAAGCAATGAAGCCGGAGTACTGAGAAAGTATATCCTCAGATAGAGCGTTGATGTATCGATGATATTCTTCGGTGTATCCAATGCCTCAAGAGCAATACGGCCAAGACTTTCCCCAAGGATTATTATCACCACGGAAAGAAGGAGCGCAGAGGCAACAGCTGTATGGACGGCCTTCCCTGCTTTTTCCTTATCGCCAGCACCGATGAGCTGGGCGACAACTACATTCACTCCAACTGAAAGACCTGCAAAGCCATTAATGAAAAGATTTACGATGTATGTGGTTGCACCAACCGCAGCAAGGGCTTCGCTTCCGACAAAAAGCCCAAGTATGAACATATCATCGCAGGCTGCGAAGAATATCTGGAGCATCGACATGAGCATCAGGGGAAATGCAAAACGGATAATGTTCTGCAGGAATCTCCCCGATGTCATATCAATAGCGGATGCATTCATTCCGATCAGCCAAGATTCACAAAGCTCTTCACGGGAAGAGTGAACATGACAGCGCGCCCCTTCTCCTTCAGTACAGAAAGCGAGTTAATCGCATCAACAACGTTCTGGGTCTTATCCGAATCCATGACAATCATCAGGATTTCCTTCTCAGGAACTATCGGAGTGCCGAAGAACTTCACATCGGACTCAGTGCCAGTTCCATGCGCGTTGATTATCGTTCCACCCTTGGCTCCGGCCTTTCTTGCTGCAGCCATTATATCTTCGCTATATCCTTCTTCAACGATTACCTCAATAAGCGTCCAATCAGTATTCATACCATTCTCCTCCCCACTGCACGGACAGACTATAACCATTCCCTTGGCATGCGTGCTCCTGACAGCTGTCATGATTTCTGCTTCCTTCTCTTCAGGGATGAAGCAGCTGAGAACTTCCTTTCCGCTATCCCCGAGTCCGAGGGCTGCAAGTATCGTACTTGAAGCTGTTCCTCGTGCATAGCATACAGTACCTCCGGGAGCTCCGGCTTTCCGCGCGTTTTCCATAACAGCAGAAGACTGCTTTCTGTTAACGATAGCCATCATCAGTTCCATATTCATTTCGTACGCTCCTTGGCTTCTTTCTCTCTATGTGCATACCAGATACCAAGAAGCTCTGTCAGAAGAATCGGCATCATAGCTATCATGGCTATCATACCAAATGAAGCAGTAAG
>JADIMF010000119.1 GCA_017694915.1 Candidatus Ornithospirochaeta stercoravium | reverse complement strand
TCCATCAAGGAATGGGGTGTTGATGAGGCAGAGTTCCTCGCAGCTGTAGACGAACTGTCTGTTAAGGCATTCGACGATCAGTGTACAGGATCCAACCCGCGCTATCCTCTCATCAGCCAGATCAAGCAGCTTTACCTCGATTCCTACTACGGAAGAGAATGGAAAGAAACAGAGTAATTACTCTGATATTAAGGCACACAGGCGGAGCTTCGGCTCCGCTTTCTTATTTCCTGATTGGCCTGAGATCAGAGGTCTCATCTCTCCATCAGATGGCAATACTCTGGACTGATGGCGAGTATCTGTCATCCCGTCGATAAGAATATCTTCCGGATCTGAAAATGCATGTGATAACCGTATTCCGGCCACCTTTTCGGCATGAGCATTATGCAGCCAAATCAGACGTTATAGAAGAATACCCTACCAGTCGTCTTGCCTGTTTCTGATGAATACTGGATTATCCTTATCTCATTCTTCAGGGTATCGAGCTCAAGAAGATAGAAATATCCATCGCTCTCGTAATTGAGAAATGAATCACGGCGATGGAATGCTGCTGCATTGAATTCCCCTGTATCCTCAGTGAAATGGTACTCTATGTCACCTTTGTGATGATGTCCGGTGAGCACGAGGCTCACATCATATTCATCCATAAGCCTCATGATACGATGTACTTCCCTTTCATCAGACATACCGGTGATGATGAACGACTGATCGCCTGCCCTTCCTGTTGCAACATTCACATGGGTTATGAAGATCTTATACGGATTTCCATCTTCCATAAGTGTCTTCTCGAGGCATTCAAGCTGCTTCTGGCCGAATACGCCATGAGAATTATCCAGCTGATATATGGATAATGGACCGAAAGCAAATCTCATCATCCTCGTATTTTCTCTTCCAGGATAAATAGCAGAAAGGAATCTATCGAAGGTTGCGGATGTTTCATCATGAAGCTCATGATTGCCTATTACATAGAGATGATTGCCATTCACAAGATCAGCAGTGGTTTTATAAAAGGAAACAACATCAGGATTCGAGAAATTCCCCTGATCAACGAGATCCCCGAGATCAATAATGAAAGGGTATTCACCATTCTCTAGAAATGAGATGAATGTATCATGATACTCAGCTACACCGCTATCATTACGCCCGACATGTGAATCTGTTATCAATGGGATTCTTATTATCTCAGGAACCGTAAGGTTGATACCAATGGTCTCTGCTGCAAGGATTCCATCACTTACCTTTCCGCTTATAAGATGCCCATTACGTGTTAGATCATAAGCATCTGAAAATGGATTTCCTGAAAAATCATCGACTATCCATATAGGAGTAATCTTACATGAAGCAATAACGAAAATAGAGAGGATTATGAAAAGCCTTCTCATAGCTTCCCCCTATATGCATACCCAAGTTTCACACCCCATCCAGAGAGCGTGAAATCCGACATGTCCATAATGTTATCTATGGCAATGAAACCATCTGCAAAGATGAGATGCCTCTCATTTATCTCAACTTCGCACCTTGCACCAAATGAAAGCATAAGCTTCCACTCTGAGGTATCAGGAGAAGCGTTTGTTCCGTAGATCATGAAAGCCACAGGATCGATATCAAAACCGAACGACAGCTCAATAAGCGGTACAAGAGAATAGAATGGCTTATCAGCAAAAGGGGTATATGATACAGCACCCTGTACACCTATGCCATACCGTAAAAGGAACCAGGACAGCCTGAAATGCTGCGAAAAAAGATATCCCAGCGATGAATATCCTCCTTCTCCGGGTGTGTAATCCGTATGGAATATGAAATCATTATGGATTGTCTTCCCAACCGGAAAATCATATCTCAAGTCTGCTGCAATATCATCATTTCCGATTCCGCTGAATACGAAATCGAGATTCTCATAAGACGCAGATAGAGAATAATAGAATAAATCGGGTGCTGTTGAGCGGTATCTTGCTCCTAATGAAGCTCCAGCGCTCCAATCCACAGCAAAAAGCATGGACGGAAACAGCAAAAGCAAAATGAAACAGCCGGCTTTCCTCAGATTCATGAATGAATATTAGCAGAGCACGGAAAAGAATGAAATGCATCAGGTGTTTTCCCTGATAGCATTATCTGTTGACGCTGTGAAAATCTTGTTCCATACTGAATCAGGTCGGAGGTTTTCATGAAATCAACCAACAAGAGAGAGAGAGAGAGACGGATTTTACCTCTTTAAGGCTCTTTTAATCGTTTTTGTACTTGCACTGCTTTCTGCATGCTCACCTAAGTACATATTCATCCCTGGGAATATCATCAATCCGCATACTCACACATATAGTGATGAGTGGGCTTATGATAAAACAGGGCATTGGCATAATGCCACATGCGGGCACGATGTTGAAAAAGATTATGCACAGCATACCTTTGATGAAAGAATCGATACCACAACTGGTACTGTCATGACATATAAATATTGTACTGTATGTGGGTATGAAACAGTGCCTGCCGCTACCGGAGAGACAGTTTATCAGGCAACACTTGATGGAAAATCATATTTAACAATCCAAGATGCTGTTGAAGCATGGAATAATGGAAATGATGAAGGGAACGACACCATCATACTTCAAAATGGAAAATATGTTCTTGATAATCTGACGATAAAACAGACTGCAGAGGGAAAAGGGCTGACAATTGAAGCAGAAACTGCTGGTGGAGTATTGCTGTCAGCAGGGGAACAAGGTTCCACAAAACATACTAATAATGAAACATGGGGAATTTTCAAAATAGAATCTGACAGCAGTTACAATGGCAGTACTCCCATCACATTCAAGAATCTGACATTCGAGCTTTTGAACAGCGATGGAGGCAATGTATGTGCTGTGCATGTTGGGACAACCGGTTCAGATAGATACACGGAAAATATCATAATAGATGGATGCAGTTTCTATGGAATCAACGATGAAAGCTATGCTGTCAGTGGTACTGCAGGCTCTGGCAACAAAAATGTTACATTCCAGAACTGTTATGCTGAAAATATGAGAGGTTTCTATCAGGGAATTGCTACTCCGGTAAAAATCCTCGATTCAACGTTCAAGGACTGCAAGAGCATTATAAACCGTCAGAATAAAATTACACCTGCCACTGATGATTCATATAATATAGAGATAAGAAATGTATCCGGAAACGTTAAGTCAGCTATCCCAGACAGTATATATGCAATAAGAAGCAGCGGCGGAAGAATGCTGATAGAAAACTGCAATATAACAATGGATTTCAATACTGATGGAGCTGCAGATACAGGAGCTAATGGTCTTATTGTGCTCAGAGATGGAACACATGAAGTTGACATCAAGAATTCAGTTCTCACTGTAAACAATACGGGAGCGATGGACAACGCTTACATAATCTATAAAGAAATAGGAACAAAAGAACCAGAAAATATCAATTCAATAATAATAACCGGAACTACATTGAATGGTAAAATCGATCCAGCACTAAATGAGAAAATCAATATAAAAAACTAAGTGATAATTCAATAACTGCTGTATTATCTGAAAGAAGCCTGAAATAAGATTTTCAGGCTTCTCTTCTTGTGTAACGAAAACCTCCGCATGGTGCGGAGGATCCAGAAAGCTTTAGCTATACATAAAGAAAATCCCATTCTACTATCGAAGGTGCGACTGCCAGGAAGCACCGAGAAAAAGGAGAATGGGAAATGGATAGTGAGAGTCTAGCTCATACCAAATGGAACTGCAAATACCATATAGTATTCGCGCCGAAGTACAGAAGGCAGATAATCTATGGCCGACTTCGCACGGAGATTGGGAAGATACTGAGGGAGCTGTGCAAGAGAAAGGAAATAGAGATTCTTGAAGCAGAAGCATGTCCCGATCATATACACATGCTGCTGTCGATACCGCCGAAGTACAGCGTGTCGAGCGTGATGGGGTACCTGAAGGGGAAGAGCAGCCTGATGATCTTCGACAGGTTTGCGAACCTGAAATACAAATACGGGAATCGGGAGTTCTGGTGCCGCGGCTATTATGTAGATACCGTGGGAAGGAACAAGGCTGCAATAGAGAAATACATCAGGAACCAGCTGATTGAGGATAAGAATGAAGAGCAGCTGGTGATGAAGGAGCTGTTTGACCCGTTTACGGGTGAGCCGGCAAAGAAGGACAGGTAACAGCTATGAAGGATCCGGTGAGCAG
>JADIMF010000118.1 GCA_017694915.1 Candidatus Ornithospirochaeta stercoravium | reverse complement strand
GATAACGGCAATGGCAAATACCTCTTTGCGACACAGGAGAACGGCTTCTGGATCATTGAACTTGGTGAAAAAGACAGCAACAATCGCTTTAAAGGTTCCATCCATCAGTATCAGGAAAAAAATAGATTTGGAGAAACTCAGGATGGACCTCTGAGTGATTATCTTCATTGATTTATAAAATCTAATACTTAACCGAGGGCAAAAACACCCTCGGTTTTTTATTCTGTTTCTGTTTTCAAGAGATTCAAATTTTAGTGTTTTTACAAACTTGCATGTCAAACCGAGAAAAGCTCTGAGTGGAATTAGAGTTTAAGATGCAAAGTATAAATCTCAGATGAAACGGTCAACACTCACATTGAAGATCTTTGCAAGTTCCTTTGCCATAGCCTTACTGATTGATCTCCGCTCGTGTTCCATGTCTGAAATAACCTGCTTGCTGACTCCGAGCTTTTCTCCAAGCTCAGTCTGTGTCATCTTCATAAGCGTGCGGTAGAAAACAAGATTAGAAGCAGGAGTAAGCTCTGGTTCCACTTCCTTGAACCACTCCGTGTCATGGAAATCAACAAAATCTTCTTTATTTTCAACAATCATACTCTCTCCGAAATGGTTTTTAAGGGAAAGAAGAATCCTTTACCATAATACATCTGTATGTGTCGTTCTTGTTATATCGACATGCTAAATCAGAATACAATAGTACTACAGAATGGTCTCAGGACCATTTTGCAACTCCCTATTATTAAAGAAAGCCGGAAAAACTCCGGCTCTGTCTTACTTCTCAAGAATCGTATGAAGTATGTCTCTGACCTCTGGATCTTTGTAGACCTCATCAATCTCATCATGCTCGAGTCCGATGAACTCATGACATGTATAATGAATCCATCTGGAATCCTCAGGCTTGTTGAGGATATGCTTCCTGCACCAGTAATCTGGCTGGATAGGAAGAGGTTCCTCATTCTTATAGAGAGGCACCTTATAGTCATAAACAGCGACCTTTATATCCTCTCTTGGTATACCGGCCTTCATCACAGTACCGACAAGTGCGTTAACGGTCATTCCAGTATCGAAGATATCATCGACTATAAGAATCTTCTGCCCCTTCTTGAGGTTCTTTGGAGACCATGTCCATCCATCGATATCAACATGGGAGGAATGCTCTTTCACATCCCCATAGGAACGGGCAACAACTGCTGCATAGAATACAGGAGTCTTGCCTTCCTTCATTGCAATGAGCTTGTAATACTCACTCATCACATTCGCCATATACGCGCCGCCGCGAAGTGAATCATAGATTACATCAGGTACAAAACCGTCGACTGTGTGCATCTTGTAAACAAGCTTCAGTGCCGCATCCCTGATCATGTCGCATGTGATGAATTCCTTGCTCATCGCTCCTCCTATAGTTTCGTCATTATCTCGATGCCGTCTTCTGTAACAGCAATTGTATGCTCCCAATGACAGGCAGGCTTGCCGTCGATTGTCTTGACACCCCAGCCGTCTGGAAGTGTCTTCACCTTATATGTTCCCATGTTGATCATAGGCTCGATAGCAATGACAAGACCTGGCCTCAGCCTTGCATTAGGCATGGAAAGTGAAACGAAGTTCGGCACTTCAGGGTCCTCATGAATCGAGAAACCTACACCATGTCCTGTGTAATCTCTGACAACACCATATCCATACTTTGAAGCATGTGTGAAAACAGCTTTAGATATATCATGGATTCTTGCATGGGGCACAGAAGCAGCCTCAATACCGAGATAGAGGCATTTCTCCGTGACAGTATTCAGCTGATGCACTTCAGGGCTCACCTTGCCTATCTCATAAGTATGAGTCGAATCGCTTACATAGCCATTCTTCTCAAGGCAGATATCAACAGAGACGATATCACCATTTCTGAGGATTTCACGCTTTGAAGGTATTCCGTGAATGACCATATCATTGACAGAAACACATGATACGGAAGGATATCCCATATATCCCTTGCATGGACCTGTCGAATGATTGCGCTTCATGAAATCCGCGCAGACCTTATCGACATCCCATGTACTCATACCTTCTGCAATCTCCTCGCCGAGATGCTCAAAAAGCTCAGCAAGGATATGACCGCTAGTTCTGATTCCGTCGATATCTTCCTTAGATTTCAGCTGAATCATACTTCCATGTCCTTTCTTGCTGTATCAAGGATTCCGTTGATAAAACGGAAGGAGACATCATTTGAAAGCTCCTGTGAAAGCTTCACAGCCTCATCGATGACTATCGCAGGATGGACATCCTTCGAGAATGCCAGCTGATAGAAAGCGACCCTGAGTATGTTCCTGTCAACAAGATCTATCTTCTCGATAGGTCTGTTTATCGAATACTTTGATATGAGCTCATCAATCTGCTCACGATTCTGCAGGGTGCCGAAGACGAGGAAGCGGATGAATATCCTGTCTTCCTCATCAAGTGCTGCAATCTCCTCCTCATTCATTCCCTGGAAAGGATCGATTGTCGCAGGATCGGAATCGAGAGCGTTCCTGAAATCGAGTGAATACAGAGATGATACGGCTATGCTTCTGTCGTGATGACGTGCTTTATTCTGCATATCAGCCCCTGTAAAGTATATTGATCTGTGCTTCTGCCCTGAGCTCCGCAATCAGAGATTCAAGTGCACGGTTCATCACAACCTGCTGATTCTGCATATAGAGCATGTTATAGATGAAATCATGGACTGTAGCTGAATCCTCAGGAGAAACAGGATCATTTATGCCGAGAAGCTTCGCCTGATTATGTACAGAGACCTTCACGATATGGTAACCGGTGTTTGACTCAAGAACACCTGAGACCTCGCCTGGCTCCATCGAAAGGACTGCATCGCAGAATGCATCTCCCCATCCCTGGCGTGCGACAGTGTTATCTGCAGTAAGCCAGCCGATATCGCCACCGCGCTGATTAGAGCCTGTATCCTGACTGTAATCGATAACAGCCTTCTCGAATGTGATTGCTCCGGAGTTGATTCTCTCTGATACATCCTCAAGAAGAGCCTTTGCCTCATTATTGTCAGCTTCATTGTCTGTCTTAGGGATATAGATATGAGCAAGCTTGACGTTCTCCGGCTGGAAGAAACGCTGCTGGTTCTGTCTGTAGAACGAGGAAATCGCAGATTCCTCTGGAGCTGGAACATTCTGAAGCTCAGCGCTCTTCTCCTGCATGAGATACTGCTGGACAATCATCTGATTCTTCAGTGATTCCCTGTAAGCCTCTACTGTACCAAACTGTCTTATTACCTCAGCCTCGAACTCAGCGTCGCTGATTGCCATACCAGCCTGAGCTTCTATATTTGCCTTTGCCTGTGCATAAAGAGAGTCGATCTGTCTGTCGGAAATCGAGATACCATCCCTTTCCGCGCCCTGAAGGAACACTTCATTGTTAATAAGTGTCTGAAGGACATCAGTCTTATTCACCCCCTGAATGCCAAGCGCCTCATAGCGAGCCATCTCCTCATCAAGATCCTGCATTGTAATCGCAGTATTCCTGATGAGATTAACAGTAGCCGCCGGCGATGAGATGATCGAAGCTGCAGAAAGCATTGCAGCAAGCAATATCATAAGTACAAACAGTGAAAATCTCTTATTCATAAATTCCTCTCAACATTCAGTCTCTTTCCAATCGCTGTTGCCATATCGGGCTTAGTGATGACCTCAGATAGCTTGAGTATCATTCCCTCACCTTCCATGACCTTCATAAGATTCAGAAGAGTACGGTTCTTTCTCAGTCCCCCCGTAATGAAAGCAAAACATCTCTTTCCGGAAACAGTTCCTGCCTGAGCAAGGAATTTCTGAATAACCTCAGGTACTTTTGCTGAGAGAAAAGAAACAGGCTCTGAACCGATAACGACATAGTCATACGGCGTGAGTCTGATTTCTCCATTATAAATATTCACGACATCAACCTGATGTCCTTGAGAAGCAATACCATGTGCAAGCGAATCAGAAATCGTCTTCAGCTTACTGTCCTCACGATTCCTGCCTGCATAAAGAATACAAACCTGCATACCTTCTTCCTGTTTTAAAGAATAAAAGCCGGCTTACGACATGGAAAGCCGGCCTTGGAGCGAAGGAATCACTCTGCAGATACTTCTGCAGCCTCCGTGCTCTCAGTACTTCCGCTTTCGGCTGTCTCATCAACCCAGCTACCAGCTGCTGTATCTTCTTCAGACCAGTCAGCCGCAGCTGCTGCTTCAGCTTCAGCAGCAATAGCTCTCTCGATCTCTGCGTCGCTTGACTTGTTAACAATAGCAACGACAAGAGAAAGGATCATGAAAACTATCGCCAGTATCGTGGTTGCCTTTGTGATGAACGACGATGTGTTCGATCCGAATGCTGAATCGGAACTACCGCCGAAAATACCACCAAGTCCTACGCTGTTCTCATCCTGAATTGCTACAAGGAAGATGAGAAGAAGCGAGATAAGACAGAAAATCACGAGAAGTATGATACCTAAAATACCCATTTTCTATAGACTCCGTTATTTATTAAACGTAATGATGGGAAGAAAATCATCGAGCTTGAGGGAAGCACCGCCAACCAGAGCTCCATCGATATTCTCCTTAGCCATCAGCGCCCTGACATTGCCGGGCTTAACGGAACCACCATACTGTATTATGAGATTATTTGCAATATCATCGGAGTAGAGAGCAGCTACTGTACGCCTTATAAAAGCATGTGCAGCGTCTGCATCCTCAGGAGTTGCTGTCCTGCCTGTTCCGATAGCCCAAACCGGCTCATAAGCAATGGTGATCTTATCCATCTCAGCAGGGAGAACATCCTTGAGACCGACCTCGATCTGTCTCTTGAGAACTTCCTCAAGCTTGCCGCTTTCTCTTTCCTCGAGAGTCTCACCTACGCAGAGGATAACCTCCATCTTCAGAGAGATAGCAAGAAGGACCTTGCCATTGATAATCTCATCTGTCTCTCCGTAATACTGACGTCTCTCGCTGTGTCCGAGAATGACAGTATTCACACCGATATCACGGAGCATCTCAGGAGAAACCTCTCCTGTGTAAGCTCCTGAAAGGTGATCTGCCATGTTCTGTGCGCTGACAGTTATATCAGATCCCTTTACAGCTTCTACGACACCTGGGAGGGAGACGAAAGAAGGTGCAATCATGACACGGCAGTCAGCACCGGCCTTCTTTACAGCCTCAGCAAGCGCTGAGGCATATGCCTTACCCTCTGAGGGTGTCAGATTCATCTTCCAGTTACCTGCGATGTAAGGTCTTCTCATGATTATTTCTCCAATGCCTTGATACCCGGAAGGACCTTGCCCTCAAGGAATTCAAGAGATGCACCGCCACCAGTTGATACATGGCTGATTTTGTCTGCAAGACCGAACTTGTTGATAGCTGCTACGCTGTCACCACCACCGACGACGGAGATTGCATCGGAAGCTGCAAGAGCCTTTGCGACTTCCTCTGTTCCCTTGCTGAATGCTTCGAATTCGAATACACCCATCGGTCCGTTCCATACAACTGTCTTTGCGCTCTTAATTGCGTCCTTGATCATCTCGATTGTCTTCGGTCCGATATCCATACCCATGAGATCATCTGGGATGTTTCTTCCGTCAACAGCGACAGGAGCTGCATTCTCGCTGAACTCAGCTGCTGCGAGGTGGTCTACAGGAAGGATTACCTTAACGCCCTTTGCCTCAGCCTTCTCGAGGAAGTTCTTTGCTGTCTCAAGGTAATCATCCTCGACAAGTGACTTACCGATCTTGTAGCCGAGAACCTTGTCGAATGTATAAGCCATACCACCGCCGATTACGATTGTGTCGCATGTGCGGACGAGAGACTCGAGAACTGTGATCTTAGAGGATACCTTGCTTCCGCCGATGATAGCGACAAGCGGCTTCTCCGGATTCTCAAGAACAGGAGCCATGAACTTGACTTCCTTCTCGATGAGGAAACCTGCATATGATGGAAGGTAGTGTGAAACACCTTCTGTGGAAGCATGTGCACGATGTGCTGTTCCGAATGCGTCGTTGCAGTAGATATCGCCATAAGAAGCAAGCTCTTTTGCAAATGCCTCGTCGTTCTTCTCTTCCTCTGCATAGAATCTGACGTTCTCAAGAAGAAGAACATCGCCAGGCTTAAGAGCCTCTACTTCCTTCTTCACCTCTGGTCCGATTACATCCGGAGCAAGAGTTACCTTCTTTCCAAGAAGCTTCTCGAACTCAGCTGCAACAGGAGCGAGGGAGAATGCAGGATTCTTCTGTCCCTTAGGGCGTCCGAGGTGTGTCATCACAACAAGTGATGCACCATTGTCGAGAATATACTTGATTGTAGGAAGAGCAGCCTTGATACGTGTGTTGTCCGTAACAACGCCATCCTTTAGAGGAACGTTGAAATCTACTCTGATAAGAACTCTCTTACCTTTGAGATCAGCTTCATTGATAGTGTTGAGTACCATGATAGTCTCCTTTTAAAAGAATGGGCCTGCATCAGAGCAGGCCCGTATTCCCGGGCATGCCGGGGAAAGGTTATTAGCCGTTTACCTTCTTCATGTGTGCAATGAGATCAAGAACCTTGTTGGAGTAACCAATCTCGTTGTCATACCAAGAAACAACCTTTACGAATGTATCTGTAAGTGCGATACCAGCCTTTGCATCGAAGATTGATGTGTGTGTATCACCGAGGAAGTCTGAAGATACAACTGCGTCCTCTGTGTATCCGAGGATACCCTTGAGCTCGCCTTCAGAAGCCTTCTTCATAGCTGCACAGATCTCGTCATACTTAGCAGGCTTTGCAAGATTTACAGTGAGGTCAACAACAGAAACATCAAGAGTAGGAACTCTCATTGACATACCTGTGAGCTTGCCGTTGAGGGAAGGAATAACCTTGCCTACAGCCTTAGCAGCACCTGTTGAGGATGGGATGATGTTACCGGAAGCAGCACGACCACCTCTCCAGTCCTTAAGGGAAGGACCATCAACTGTCTTCTGTGTAGCTGTTGTTGAATGAACAGTTGTCATGAGACCATCTGTGATTCCCCAGTTGTCATTGAGAACCTTAGCAATAGGTGCAAGACAGTTTGTTGTGCAAGAAGCATTTGATACGAACTGTGTGCCCTTAACATAGCTGTCCTCGTTAACACCGCAAACGAACATCGGTGTGTCGTCCTTTGAAGGAGCTGACATAACAACATACTTAGCACCAGCCTTGATATGAGCCTGTGCCTTCTCCTTTGTAAGGAAGAGACCTGTTGACTCAACAACGTACTCAGCACCTACTTCATCCCACTTAAGCTCTGCAGGATCCTTGCATGCTGTAACGCGGATGCTCTTTCCGTTAACGATGAGGAGAGACTTCTCCACGTCGCACTCGATTGTGCCATTGAACTTTCCGTGCATTGTATCATACTTGAGCATGTAGCCAAGATAATCTACAGGGCAAAGGTCATTGATACCTACAATCTCGATATCCGTGCGCTCCATAGCTGCGCGGAAGACGAAGCGACCGATTCTTCCGAATCCATTGATTCCTACTTTGATCATATTCTCTCCTTTCTACATCGCTGAGATGGTGAAGCATTCCAGCAACATCGACTATATATCATTTTCTAAGGAAAATGGCAAACAGATTGCTTATATTCACAAATATAATAGCATTCAGGATAAAAGGAAAGAACTATACCCACCCCAAAGCATGCATTATTCGTTCCTGTTCGATGAGCATCGGCTCTGAAGCGAAGTCATTCGTCTCATGATCCATGCCCCTGAGATGAAGAAGTCCGTGCACAAGAAGCCTCCGTAGCTCCTCGCCATCGCTCACTCCGAAGGAGGAGGCATTCCTTCTCATCGACTCAACGGAGATGAAGATATCCCCAAGATCCTTCTCCTCTCCCTCCTCAAATGGAAAAGCCTCCCCGTCATTAATTGCAAAGGAAAGGATATCAGTAGGTTCATCCTTCTCCCTGAAATCCCTGTTGAGCACCCTCATCTCATCATCGGAGATGAAATGAATGGAGAAATCCCCCGTCTCCTCAAGATATGAAAGAAGGGCATCTATATCCTTTTCAAGTTTTTCCTTATCGATTGCGGAATTCTCATCCTCTACGTAATACATACCTACTCCTTGTCATACTCGATTCTCTGATGATCGCGTCCAAGAAGATAATGTATGAACGATTCCTTTATCTTCTCGAGATCGTTTATCGTAAGCTCCGAATTGTTAAGCTGCTTGTGATTCATCTTGTCTATGATGATCAGAGATATGAATTTGTCGTATTTCTGATGGTTCGGGTTCTTCATGGTACGTGTTGCCGCCTCTGTGCAGTCGGCAAGCATAACGACAGCGCTTTCCTCTGTGGAAGGAATCCTTCCGTTGTATCTGAAATCCTCCTCACTCACCATTCCACCGCTTCTGGATTCTTTTGCTTCCCTTACAGCTTCGTTGTAGAAATACTTGATGAGGTCATTACCATGATGCTCTGAGATGATGTCGATGACCTCCTGCGGAAGTCCTATTTCCTTGGCCTTCTCAACACCGAGCTTCACATGCGACTTGATGATCGCCGCCGACAGCGTCTTGTTTATCTCATCATGGGCATTCTTTCCGTTCTGATTCTCGATGAAGTACTCAGGATGCTCAGATTTCCCTATATCATGATAAAGCGCGCCTACCCTCGCGAGATCTGCATTGGCATGGATGGCCTTACATGCTTCATAGGCCATCTCAGATACATTCTTCGAATGGTTGAACGTACCAGGGGCAACCTGCATGAGTCTGTTGAGCGTCGGAGTATCGGTAAATGACAGCTCGTGAAGACGGAATGCAGTAGGAATATTGAATATCTTCTCGATTATAGGAAGAACGATGGAAATCACGATGAAGGTGAAAACGACATTCAGCACGGCAACAATCGAGCTGGTGAATATGAGCTGGAAGCTCTGATCGTAGATGAACGAGACAAGCGCCGTCACGAAAGCGACCGCGATTGCGGAGAATACTGTCTGATAGATTATATCCATTCTCTCATTACCGAAGCGCGTCAGCATCAGACAGATTTCAATCGAACCTATGAGATAGAAGAATGTGAAGAGCCTGCTCGAAGGATAGAGAACCGCGAACCCTGCCAGAGTGAGAGCTACCGCGAATCCTACTCTCCTCTTTCTTGTTATGCTTGCCGCAAACGCAGGCATGACGATGAAAGGAAAGAATGGATCGATATAGTTTATCCCATAAAGAGGAAGATATCGTGAGATGAAAAACGCAGCTGTAAGCGAAAGGTCGATTCCTATCAGGAATATCGTTGTGTAAAGCGACAGCCTGTATCTGTATTTAATGTAGAAGAATAGCAGATACACGAGCATGCACGTGAAAAGCACGAGATAGACAAGATAGCCAATGACCTTCAGTACAGGAATTGTTACAAGAGATGAATCATAGATTCTCTGTATCGTCCTGAGCTGCTGGTCCGTGACCACCGTATCGCGCTGAAGAATATAATCACCACGATGAATCTCAACAAGCACCGGAGGTACGCTTGCTGCCGCGTCCTCCCTCAGCGCTGTTGTAAGAACAGAATCATAGAAAACATTAGGCCCTGAAAGGAGGAGAACGGCATCGGAGACAAGGTCTATGTAAATAGCCTCAAGATCTGGATACAGCCTGCTACCCTTCGCAAGTACCTTATGGTAGAGATCATCCTGATCCGCAAGATCGGAGACAGCAATCTGTTTTCCAGCATTGCTGAACGGGATATCCGACTCTTCTACCTCGATATACCTATAACCACCGGCAACAACATTCGAAATATCATCGGAAGAATAGATGCCCTCGTTCACCAGATCCCTGATTCCCTCTGAGATAAGCGATGTCAGCATCATCCTGTCACTCTCCTCAAGCGATGAGAGACGTCCTGCGACATTCTCGATATCGTTAAGGCCCTCGTTTTCTACGAAAGATGAAAGAGTGCCATCTGCAACTGCAGCTGTGAACGCCTCCGCTCTGTTCCTTATTTCAATTGATGCAGCAATTGAATAGGCAAAATGAGGAAGAACGCTTCTTGCAGCAAGCTCTACATCATCGGAGGTTGCCGCAACATCAATATATGAGAAATCTGCAGGTGCGATCACATCCTCATCTGAAAGCTCACCAGGTCTGTACTCCCGGGAGATATCCAGAACAGAACGCGGATCTGACGAGAGAAGAAGCGGATAGATAAGGCCGAGAGCGACAGTAAGGAGCATAAGGACGAAGAGAAGCATCTTCTGTCTCTTCGAAAACGCCTTAAGACATTCAGAAACCAGATTGTTCATCACCTTCTCTCCTTCCCTTGTCCGTATATGCCTTCACGATTTCCCTGACTATCCTCGATCGTACAGTATCGTTATGAGAGAATCTTATCACCGAAACACCATGAATACCATCAAGAGTCTCAATTGCCTCTATAAGTCCTGAGTCCGATCTGTGAGGCAGGTCGATCTGTGAAGGATCTCCTGTCGCTATCGCCTGGCTGTTCTCACCAAGACGAGTAAGGAACATTCTCATCTGGCTTTTCGTTGCATTCTGGGCCTCGTCGAGTATCATGACAGCATTATTCACAGAGCGTCCTCTCATATAGGCAAGAGGTGCTATCTCGACAGCTCCACTCTCCTCAAGCCTCTTTATCTGGGAGGGTGTAAGGACATACTCCATCGCATCATAAAGCGGTCTGAGATAGGGATTGAGCTTCTGCTGAAGATCTCCTGGCAGGAAACCAAGAGACTCCCCTGCCTCAACAACAGGACGGGTAAGCAACAGCTTCGATTTACGCCCGGAAAGAACCTCTGAAAGCGCCCAGATCACGGAGACGAATGTCTTTCCAGTTCCCGCAGGACCGGATGCGAAGACAACCTCAGATGTCCTGAGTGCGCTGAAAAGCCTATTCTCTGATTTCGATTTAGGATATATCGTCTTCCCCGCAGCGGTTATCTGCAGCTTGTCAGTCTCCACAGGAATCGCATCAGGCTCTGAAAGATACTGGAATTCCATGAATATCTCAGCTTCCTTCAGCGCTCCACGCTCTGAAGCCGCCTTCTCCAGTCTCTTCATAAAAGGAACGAACATCGGTATATCGCCATCGGCGGAAATACTTGTTCCGCGCACCGACAGATCGGAGGAAAGGAGCATCTCCAGATATGGCAGATTCGAATCATTTGCTCCAAGCACAAGCTGTGCATGTTCAGGTGTGAATGAATAGCTAACCGACATCAGCGCTCCCACTTTCTTGTATTCGCATTATATTTCCAGTTCTGATCGACCTTGAGATCTGGTATCGTCTTCCAGCTGAGATATATGCTGAATTCAGGTACGAACTCATAGACATCATCAGATAATACGACCTTAGCTGAGTATGAGCAATGGAGATCCCAGTCATCCATATAATGTATGACCTCAAGAGTTGCGTTGCTCATGACGAAGTTCGTGTTGTATCTTCCATCTCCGATGAAATCGAAGGAATTGGCAAGATCGGAGAAGAGCTCGCCGAAGAAATTACCGCTCTGGATATATTGATAGAATGCGTTGTTAGACGAAGAGAAGGAGAACCTGAAATCGAGGAACTCAGCAATGCTGAATGTTATCGAAGGGGTAATGGTGAACATCGCGGCATATGGATTCTGCATATCCATCTCGAAGTCAGAATCGATACCGAACGCGAAATACAGCCTGCCCTTCCACAGCTGGAAGAATGCTGAATCCACATCGAGATGCGCCTCGATGCTTCTGAACTTGACGTTACCTACCTCTCCCTGCCACTCAAGCGAGAGATCGAAATACGGAATCTTCAGTGTTGTCTTTATCGAATCGAAGTAGTTATACCTTCCGCCATCGTAGTAAGCGTAATCGACATACTGCGTGATCGACCATCTCTTATCCTCCGTTCTCAGTGAAAGCGAAGCCTCTCCATAGAACGGAATCCAGAAATCGGAGCTGTCGTAATCAGCAGTCTGGTATCTGAGCGATAGAGATGATGTCAGGTATGTTCCATTGTAGCCGAAGGAGAATTCCACAAGATCGCTTCTGAATGGAGACTCGGTATCCTCCTGAAGGAAATCCCATCCGAATGATACTGCGAACGGTCCGTATCCATATGAAAGACGAGGAGTGAGCTCTGCAGCAAGCGGTGGGAGAACATAGGAAACAGACGGGGTAAAGGTGCCGACCTCTGTCGTGAATGCCTTCGTGAGTGAAATCGTATGGGCTGTTATCGTGTCATCATTCCAGCCGGGCTTATGCATCACCTCATCAGGATCCGTGACAAGCACGCCATCCTCATACTCCCCCCTGTAGTTGAAGAGACGGGATGCGATACGGTACTCGATACCGACCAGAGGAACGGCGAATGTGACATCTGAGTTTACTGTTCCTCTGTGAGTATAGGCTGTAATGGAATCCTTATCATCCCAGAGGTATGAATAAGACGGTGTGAACACAGCTTTAAGAGAAGCGTAATCAGCTGCGGCTGCTTCAAGAGTGAGGCGCATGGATGTCGAAGAGGAGAAAGTTGAATCGGTGTTCTTCCCATCCCTGTCGAACTGATACTGGTTCTCAAGGTTCTCGGAAAGAGAATACGCAAGGGAGAGCTTGTAGTTCTCATCTCCTGTCGCCTCCTGCCTCTTCTCCTCTGCTTTATAAATGCTGTAGAGAAGAGGATCCGAAAGGAGATGGATTTCCGTCTCGTCATACTCCTTCTTCTCCGCAACGACGACAGGGCTTCTCGAAGCTGCCAGATTGAAAAGCGTACCGGAAACAGATGCCGTGAATGACGGAGCCGATACCTCGTTAACATAGAATTTATGAGCAGATGAATCCCATCTCTGATCAGCGCCAACGGTAAGATCTGAAATGGAGAATGATGACACAAGATCCGAACGGTGTTCCGAAGGAAGCGAATAGTCGAGGACAATCTCATCGGAGAAGGATGAAATCGTTGAACTGTAATCCTCTGGGAACTCAGGTGTCTCCAGAAGGGAGAACAGCGAAAAGCCTGTAAGCCTGTTACCGAAATCCCTCATGACACGGCTATCTGAATAGAACGGAACGGATAGCGTGAGGTCAACGCCATAATTGTTATAACTCAGCTCGTTCACGCCATAATATCTGAATCTGCCTTCGTAATAATTGCTCTCCTTGGATACTCCGACACCATCGAGGGCGGAGAGATTCAAGGAATCCTCGAAGAAATTGAGGCGGCTGTCCACTCCGAGATGGAGACCGGTATCGGCATAAGCATCAGCCATAAGCGCGATATATGATTCAGAGCTTCTCGCCCACTGCTCAGCCGGAGATAATGGTTCATCCGAGGAGTAATAAGCGCCATGCGGCTGATTGTTCTCTCTGTTCTCCCCCGATGAGAAAAGCGACATGAAAGAGTTACCATCATCGCTCTCGTTCACGCTTTCAGCTCTTCCGAGAAGCTCGAATGTAGTATTGAGGAACGCGCCTTTCGTGGAAGAGAATCCGATTGCGGGGTTTCCGACAACCTGCGATCCTGGGAAGTAGAAGAAAGGAAGCCAGAATATAGGAACACGGCCTATCGATAGATATGCGTTAGTAACGAACATATCAGAACCGGGAAGCATCGCGATTTCCTTTGCAGTGATTGAGGAATACGCTTCATCGGGGTTGGATGTGATGAATCCGTCCTGATAGATCATTCCACCATCCTGTGAGAACCGAAGAGTCTCTCCGGATGTGTAGATCGTAATCGGATCTGGATTATCGTCAGTCGGCTCCTTCGTAGTCGATGTCGTTGCATCGGTTACGACAATTCCACCGCTCTCCCATGCAAGCGTTACTATATCAGCATTGATATCCTGTATCGCGGCACTCTCATCATCAGTATGATATGAGACATTCTCAAGAGCGGTAAGCCTGCTGTTGTCCATATCTATGACTATGGTATCTGCAGAAAGTGTTGCGGCTATACCGTTATTCAGGAAGGAAATGGATGATCCTCCCGATAAAATTGCCCTGTCCCCGTCCCTGCTGAGGTTCTCAGCTGAATCTATCGTGAGGACATATGGTTCATCCTGCTCCTGTATTCCCTCGCTCTCCTCTGATTCGGAATCAGCAGCGGGCTCCTCGATTGAATAAGCTTCAAGCCCCTCATATTCATAGAGGGCATTCTGCATCTCCTCTCTTGTACCTTCCTCAATTCCCCTGAGAGCGCACATATTCCTCAACGCCTCATCGGATGCGAAGTAAATCGAAGGCGCGCTGAGCGAGAATGCTAGCGAAAGCGGCATCAGTATAAGGATGAATAGCAGGAAGAGCCGTTTCAACTACAGATATCTCCTAAGGAACTGTCCTGTATAGCTCTCATTGACCTCTGCAACGGCCTCTGGAGTCCCTGCTGCAACAACATTGCCTCCTTCATCGCCACCCTCTGGTCCGAGATCTATGATCCAGTCAGCAGATTTGATCACATCAAGATTGTGTTCTATGAGTATCACGCTATTACCTTGATTAACAAGTGCCTGCAGCACCTCAAGGAGCTTTTTCACATCGGCAAAATGAAGTCCAGTCGTCGGTTCATCGAGGATGTAGAGAGTTTTTCCTGTCTGGACTTTCGAAAGCTCAAGCGCAAGCTTCACCCTCTGAGCCTCACCGCCGGAGAGTGTAAGCGCACTTTGTCCGAGACGCACGTAATCAAGACCGACAGCCATGAGGGTATCAAGTTTCCTCATGATCTTCGGATGAGCCGAGAAGAACTCATGGGCCTCACTGACTGTCATATCAAGTACATCGGAGATGTTCTTTCCCTTGTATGTTACAGAAAGCGTCTCCTTGTTGTATCTCTTTCCATCGCAGACATCGCATTTGACATAGACATCAGGAAGGAAGTGCATCTCTATCTTCAGCTGTCCGTCACCAGAGCAGTTCTCGCATCTGCCGCCAGGGACATTGAATGAGAATCTTCCTGCTGTGTATCCCCTGGCCTTTGCTTCTGGCATCTGCGCAAACAGCTCACGGATTGGCGTGAAGAGATCGACATATGTCGCAGGATTCGATCTCGGAGTACGTCCAATCGGAGACTGGTCTATCGAGATTATCTTGTCGATATACTCAGTACCGGAAAGAGACTCATATCCATCGAAGTTATCATTCTTCTTCTGCAGCCTGCGGGATATCGCAGGAAGCAGTACCTCGTTAAGGAATGTCGATTTCCCCGAACCAGATACTCCTGTGATGACTACAAACTCACCGAGCGGTATATCCACATCAATCGATCTGAGATTGTTCTTCCTGCACCCTGTTATCTTTATATGCTTTCCGTTTCCCTTCCTTCTCTTAGGAACAGGAATCGTAAGCGCTCCGGAGAGAAACTGACCTGTGATGCTCTCATGAGAAGCTGCGACTTCTGCAGGTGTTCCCTTCGCAGTTATATTTCCCCCCAGCTCTCCAGCTCCTGGGCCGAGGTCAACGACATAATCGGCTTCTCGGATCGTATCCTCATCATGTTCCACGACGATGACTGTATTTCCAAGATCCCTGAGTTTTTTCAGCGTATCAATAAGCTTCTGGTTATCTCTCTGATGAAGACCGATTGAAGGCTCATCGAGTACATAGAGGACTCCTGTAAGGGCAGAACCTATCTGAGTTGCAAGCCTTATTCTCTGTGCCTCACCTCCGGAAAGCGATGCGGCAGATCTTGAAAGCGTGAGATACCCCAGTCCAACATCCTGCAGGAAGTGAAGTCTTGAATCGATTTCCTTCAGGATATCGCGGGCTATCTCCCGCTCCGTATCGGTAAGAGAGAGACTATCGAAGAAGGCTATCGTATCATTTACCGATAGCTTCGTCGCATCGATGATGTTCTTTCCACCGACATAAACAGAAAGTGCTTCCTTTCTAAGCCTGTCGCCATGGCATGCAGGGCAGACTATATCCTCCCTGAATGAATCGAGCCACATCCTGATATTCATCGACTGTGTCTCGTAATACCGTCTCTCAAGCTCTGTGATTATACCTTTGTATTCAGTTATCTTCTCAGTGCTTGTTCCCTGGTATTTATATGAGAATCTATCTCCGCCACCATAAAGAAGGACATCGACGAATTCCTTCGGAAGCTTATCTATAGGAGTGTCCATCGACTGCCCATAATGCTTATAGACAGCTTCCACCCCTGCCCTGTAGTAGTTTGCATCCGGCCTGTGGGTTCTTATAGCCCCCTGGTTATATGAAAGCGATCTGTCAGGGATGATCTTATCAGGATCGAATTCCTTCCTGAAACCGAGGCCATTGCACTCCGGACAGGCACCGAACGGTGAATTGAAAGAGAAGAATCTCGGCTCGATTTCAGGGATCGTAATACCGCAGTCGGGACAGCTGTTCTTCTCGCTGTATATCTCCCTTATCTTCTCATCGAAATACTCGACTTCGACAAGTCCGTTCGCAATCTCGAAGCACCTCTCGACGGCATCGGAAATCCTTGTTCTTTCCTTGCTGCTGTTCTTCACTCTGTCAACGAGTATCGAGATATTATGCTTAACCTTCTTCTCAAGGGAAGGTATCCCCTCATCCAGCTGATATATCTTTCCGTCTATTTCAGCTCTTATATAACCAAGCTTCAGAGCATCCTCGAGAACGGTGCGGAATTCACCCTTCTTCCCTCTTGCGACAGGAGCAAGGATCATCAGCCTTCCCTCTTCCGGATGGGAGAATATCACATCAATGATCTGATCAACGGACATCTCCGTAATCTCCCTTCCGCACTTCGGGCAGTGCTTGTGACCGATACGGGCCCAGAGAAGACGGTAATAGTCATATATCTCGGTAACGGTTCCGACTGTCGATCTCGGATTTCTGTTCGTCGATTTCTGCTCTATCGCAATCGCAGGAGACAATCCCTCGATTGAATCCACATCGGGCTTGTCCATCCTTCCGAGGAACATCCTTGCATAGCTTGAAAGCGATTCGATATATCTTCTCTGCCCTTCGGCGAAGATCGTGTCGAATGCAAGCGAGCTCTTTCCCGAGCCTGAAAGCCCTGATATCACGACAAGGGAGTTCTTCGGAAGTTCCAGATCTATATTCTTCAGATTATGTTCTCTTGCGCCATGTATGATGATTCTGTCATTCATTTATAGCCTCGAATAATGCCCTCTCCGCATCGGAAGAGTCAATCTCCGATACGAGAACGCCATGTTTGTAAAGGTACACCTTTTCCTTCATTCCTGTTATGGCGAAGTCCGCTTCCTTTGCCTCTCCAGGTCCGTTAACAAGGCATCCCATTATCGCAACCGTGATATCCTTATCAATCGAAAGGAGACGGTTTCTTATTCTGTTCTCAAATCCGATCGTATCGAATGAATGCCTACCGCAGCGCGGACATGAGATGATTCTGACACCTTTCTTCCTCAGACCGAGCGTTCTGAGAAGCTCAACACCTGCCGCAACCTCATCCTCCATATCACCAGTCATCGAAATCCTCAGAGTGCTTCCGATTCCCTCTTCAAGAAGTCTGCCGAGAGCCCATGTTGACCTCACAGCCGATATAACAGGATCCCCTGCTTCCGTTATGCCTATGTGCTGAGGATATGAGGAAAGCGATGAAAAGAGCCTTGCAGCTTCCATTGTCTCATCTATCGATGTCGACTTGAGCGATACAACGGTATTTTCAAATCCCCAGGATTCAAACCATGAGAGGTATTCAAGTGCGGTATCGACCATAAGACGATGAACAGGAACAGGTTGATCATGCTTCGGAAGCGAACCGGAATTGAGACCTATCCTTATCGCAGCCCCATGAGAAGCAGCGCATCTCACTACTTCTTCCGTCTTCCATTTAGCTCCTATATTTCCCGGATTTATCCTCACCTTATCCGCACCATGCTCAAGTGCTGAGATTGCCATCTTATAATCAAAATGTATATCCGCGATGACAGGAATCGGAGAATGCTCTGCAATATAGGCAAAAGGGATTGAATCATCTTCGTTAATATAGCTGAATCTTATCGCATCGCACCCCATGAGGGATAAAGAGGTTATCCTCGCCACTACATCGGAAGGATTGCATCCGGAAAGAGCTGAGTCATACATCGTCTGAACGCTTACAGGAGCACCCTCTCCTATAAGGAGCTTACCGGCCTTAGCTTGCATCGCGGCCTCCGAGGATTCGCATTGTTATCTCGGTATTCTCATCCTCGGCTTTCACGATGAAAGGCTCTCCCGGAAGGAAAAGAACAAACGACCCTGTTGCAACGCGGAGCGCTGAGATGGGTTCCATCGATTCCGGTGTCTCCCTCCATGATGTGGAAGCAATCGCAGTACCGCGCTCTACCGTAAAGATAACGCTTCTGTCCTTCTCCCTCCTGAATCCATAGAAGGAAGGAAGAACTTCTCCATCATACGAGGAAAGCTTCCTGAGCTCTTCATCGAGTGAATAGTATGTGCTGAGATTTGAAAGAGAATCTGAGACCATGCGTCGATTATAGCTGAAAGAAGGCGTTTTGGTGAATGACTGCAAGGATGTTAAAACTATACTATATTAAGCAAAGAGGATGAGCATGGAAAAAATCAAGCTGCCTACAGGTCTTTCCGATTTCAGGAAAATAATGGAACTGAAAAGGCCAGATATCATGCGATTGCAAAATACATAGACACTTGATCATAGAATTCATTTCAGGATGCGCTTCATATAGAAGAGAACCGGCCAGAAACTGACCGGTTTTCCTTCATCATACAGAAGCCTTTGCAGCTTCCTTGCTGATCTTGTTATATGGTCCGATAAGCATTACGGAACCAGCGATACCGATTACAGCAAAGATTATGAACATAGCAAGCTTTGCTGTTGTTCCCGGCAGGAATCCCATGAGGAGCACAGCCACTACACCACCTGCATTTGCGCTTGCAAGCACCGTTGAGCTGAACTTTCCTCCGGCCTTCTTCGGAGAGACGATTGCACAATCGCTCTGTACATGCATCGAAATGAATCCGATGAGAGCAGCCATGAGACCTCTTGCAACTGATATTACAGCAAGGTTCGTCGAAAGCATGATACCGACAATGGATACGATAAGGAGCGCACATGCATATGGTGTGGCCTTGATCGACTTGAGAAGCTTTGCCGCAATGGTAGGCAGGAGAAGATAAGCTGCAAGCTGAACGAATTTTCCGACTGTATTCGGAAGGCTTACCTCAACACCTGTAAATCCCTTGCCCTGAAGATATGCAGGCATCCAGTTGCCGAGAGCGATTCCGACACCCATGTAGCCGATGTAAAGAAGGCAGAGTGCAATACATGCATTTCTTTCAGCAGGTGTATATTTATAGAGCTTCTCCTCTTCCTTCTTCGTTCTAGCGGATTTAGCGTCATATATCGAAGCAGATGAGAAATCATACTTGACGCTGAACATAAAAGCGAAGCCGATTGCAAGAACCACTGCACTTACAGCTGAGAATACGAGGAAGGCCTGTCTCCAGGAAAGGCCGAGCTTCTCGATAAGAGCTGCAGCTGTGGAAGATGCGACAAGTCCGGATACCATGTTTCCTACAAGGTTGATTCTGAGAAGCTTGGAAGGATTCTCGACATTATATACCTTAAGAACCTGCGTGCTGCATGGAACAGAGGCTGCAGTGACAAGGCTGTAGAGCGAGAACCAGATCATACACATGATACCGTTTGTCGAGGTTGCGAACATCGCCATGCTGACAAGAAGACCTGCAGCGATGACATAAAGCACCTTCTTCGATCCGAATCGGTCAACGACACGGCCAGGGAGCGAACAGACAACAGCTGTCATCAAGCCTCCCATAGACAGGAAAAGTCCCTGCATTCCCGAAGTCATAGCTGTATCAGCAGCGAAATAAGCCATAAGCACGGATGTGAGCGTACTCATGAAACCAGCAACGATATAGTTGCCGCAGCTGAAGATGAAAACCCTGATTTCCGGCCTGATTTTCTCTAGCATTTTATCCTCCTAATCAGTTTTCGAAAACTTTATCATTCCATCGACCATTCACTAGGATCCTCTCCCATGTACCATCGGCCTTCTCAGCCTCGACGGTCATATCGTCGGAACCTATCATGAAATCGACATGGACACATGATCTATTTACACCAAGCTCCTCATCACGGCCTTCGGGCATCTGGCCAGCTGCCGTTCCAAGAGCTATATGGCATGATGCATTCTCATCATATAGCGTGGTATAGAGGATCTTACCGGAGGAAGCGATACGCGAAGCCTGATCGACAAGGGCAAATTCTCCCAGATATGAAGCACCCTCATCAGAGGCGATGATCTCCCTGAGGATATCCTCCCCTTTATCAGCATGTACGGAGACAGCTTTCCCCTCATGGAAGTCGATCTTTATGCCTTCTATCATCCTTCCGTCGTAATTCAGAGGCATCGTCGATTCCACATGCCCTTCGGCAGAGAATTTCTGAGGTACGGTGAAGATCTCCTCCGTCGGAAGATTCGGTATAAAGACACGATCTATATATCTGTTGCATCCTCCGAACCATATGGCCTCATCTGCCGGAGAGAGCGTAAGATCGGTTCTCCCGCTTCGGTATCTGTACTTCACATAACCTCTGCTATCAAGCGCCTTCTTCCTCTTTTCCGTGTTCCTTATGTATTCCCGCCATGAAGCAACAGGATCGGGATCCGGGCATTTCATGAGATTGTAGACAAGATCCCACAGCGCTTCCATCCTGTCTTCCTGCTCAAGCTCAGGAAACACCTTGTCAGCCCATTCATCAGTAGGAATGCATGTAAGCGTGAAACCGCCCCCTGCCTGCCTGAAAAGCTTTCTCCTCGCTGTCTTCTGCTTCATGATGCCGTTTACAAGCTCCGGATCCAGCTCATCTTCGCTGAATGACGGGCACATTATCCTTATGTAGCCGGCTTTGCGCTCAGCATATCTTCTGCAGATTTCAAGCATCCAGTCATCCGATACACCGTTATGACGGGCATTCTCGCGCTCCGTTTTATCGGATAACCAAAGAACGAAAACATCGGATGCTCCGCATTCATAAGCCTCGTGCACCAGAATCGAAATGAACTCATATGCCTCAACAGGTGTTTCGATGAATACAGGCTGTCCTTCCTTGATTTCTATACCGACTTCAAGAAGGACCCTGGCCATTTTCTTTGCATAATCAAGATGTGGTAACATAAAGGCATTATACAAAAAGAGATAATAAAGGTGAAATTCTGATTTTACATAACAGTTGCATACTTATGCATAAACTGGAATACAATCAGGAATTCTTCATGTTTTCCTTCCCTCCAAACACTATGGTGAGAAGTATCAGCGGAATCATGAAAAGCGGATAGAGATTATGCAGTACGACATCCATCGGCGCAATGACGGCAGAAGGAACAGCTATCATGGCAAGTGAGGCCGGAAGGACTGCATGCACAGTCCAGGGAGCAACCGCAGTAAGGCTCAGTCCGCCGCAGTCCATCAGATTGGCGCATCGTTCGTTCCTGATTCCCATCCTCTCGCCGATTGTATGGACTATCGGGCCAAGTGCAACCATGCTCACAGTGCATACACCTGTAAGCGCCCCGCCGATTCCGATTGCAAGCATCACCGAAAGCTCTGCACTCCTTCTGCCCCTTGCAAGGAATGACATGCCACGGCCGATCTCATTTATTATCTCAGCCTCATCAAGGATGCCGAGGAACATGAATGCACCGATAAGCATGAATACAGTCGAAGATGAACCGCTTATGGCTTCGATGAACAGACCGGAGACAGCGAAGCCTCCCGGATATGAGATAAGATCGGAGAATGAGAATATTCCCAGTACAAGACCTGCAATAGATCCTATAGCAATGCCGATTGAAAGAGATGCTATTAAATCGACTTTCCTCAGGCAGAGGAATATGACAGAAGCCGGGACAAGCAGCATCGCAAGTGAAAGAGGATTGCTCTCCATCGCCACAGCTTCATGCTGCACGCTTCCCCTGCCTCCAAGGAACAGGAATGCGATGAAGCATAAGAGAGCTACAGGTATGGAATATCTGCATCGTGTGCGTACGACATCGGACATCTCTGCATGCTGTGTCGTTGCAGAAGCGATCGTTGTATCGGATATCGGTGCAAGATTATCACCGAAAAGGCCGCCGGATGCTATTGCACCTATCATCACAAGAGGATCTGCTCCAAGCTCAAGGCCAATCGGAAAGAATACCGGCATTGCGATTATATATGTTCCGACCGAGGTTCCTGTCGACATCGATAGCACACAGCAGAGAAGGAAGCTCAGCGAAGCAAAAAGCCCTGAAGACACATCAAGATGCAGAAGCACAGCTGTGAGTGCATCTATCATGCCGCTTCCGGAAACGAGTTTTCCCGCAATTGATGCAAGGATGATGGCAATCGAGACAGTACCGAACATCGGATTGCCAAGACCGCCAAGAGCAGCTTTTCCGAATGCTTTCCTATCTGAAGAGACAATCGAGCCGATGATTATCGACAGGAAGAAAGCCAGTGTGTATCCATTGACATCCGACTCATTGAGAGCTGCTATAAGAATGAAAACCGCAGCAGTGATAAGCGGGATGAATCTTCCTGCCCTTCCGAATCTGAAAGCCAGCATCAGAGTCCCTCCTTATCAGAGGCTTCGGATGCGGCAATCACAGCTCTGATATACTCCCGGAGCTGCTCCGTCTCATGGCGTTTATCCCAGAAGAATATGAAATCAAGCTCCGGCATATCCGAAATGAAAGGAACCGGGCGGAGCGTATCGATGGTATTTATGTGACCTTCTTCATTAAGTATGGGGATGCCCTCTCCTCGAGATGCCATCATCATGGCTTCCTTTGCAGAATCGGCCTCGATAATGGAAGCATGGGCGATTCCCTTTCCCTCGAAATACTCTTTTCTTGCGGCGAATAATGATGGCATTATCCTCCTGCCGCTCAGGATGATCTTTCGTCCTCCCAGGTCTTCAAGGGAAATGCTTTCGCATTCAGAGAGTCTGTCATCTGTATTTATCACAGCATATACCTTCGAAGGGCTGAGCTTTATCTTCCCTATCTCGGCTCTGTCGGGAATGCCGTCTACCGATACAAGCCCATCGATATCCCCTTCAAGAAGCGCCCTTTCCGAATCCTCGAATGAAACAAACGAAAGAGATGCAGATACATGAGAATGCTCATCAGAAAGGATCTTCTCCGTCTTCATGCAGAAACCAAGGCCATATGGATACACCGTATATGCTATGCGAAGAGGAATCAGGCCACGCTTCCCTAGCTCACGGCATCTGGATACCACGGAGTCATAATGCGATATGAGTTTCCTTATCTCCGGAAGGATAAGCTCGCCTTCTGCGGTAATCGAGACATCGTGTGTAGTACGGCTGAACATCTTTATACCGAGCTCATTCTCTATCTGCGATATCTTCCTGCTGAATGTCGACTGCGACATGAAGGATATATCAGAAGCCTGCGTGAAATTCAGAGTTTCCGAAAGAAGTACGATAAGTTTGAGTGCCTCGATTTCCATGCCGTAATCCTCAAGTTTGTCTGAGAATACAATATGAGGCACCCAATGTGAAGAGCTTCAACGCAACAGCAAAGCAAGCATTCACCAAACTGATTTCGATAATTTTTATGTTGCTTCGACATCTCCTCCATCTACTGGTTTCCATCCTTCAATTGTCGCCCCACCTACTTTCAGCTCGCTGGTAGAACCAAAGACAAGATCAGGATTGAGTTCCTTCATTTTTTCAAACCAGGCATTTGCTTCCGCAGAATCTGTACCGACTACATCGTCTTCTCCGACGATGATTACATCATGTTCTGTTTCTGTTCTGTCATTCTGCGCCGTACAGCCAGTAAGTGATATCTTATCAAAATCGGAAACATCTTCGATCATTATCGCTATGATTCCATCGAATGAGACGTTTTTTATCTCCGCCTCTCCTCCTTTCACTGCAATAGCGATATCGAAACCTGTTATCTCATTATCATTGATTTCAGCCGATCCTTCCTGATTTACATATATACCATAGAACACCTTTGAATCATTGCTGATGACATTACCGATAGAACTGTGCATGATTATCGCATCTGTACCTGTAACTTCAATTCCTTTTATTTCAGGCAGATTTTCAGAACCATTCAATGCCGTAAGCGTCGCACGGATATTGTCGAAAGTGATTTTGTCAGCCTCAATATCCGCCATAGTCTCCCAGCTTTTGATTCCACCGCCGAAGAGTGCGTTCGCAATATCCTTAGAACCCCTGAAAAAGTATTGTAAAATGCAGGATAACTTACACCAAGCTCTTGAATAGCAATGCTCTCAACTGCTGTAAGAGGACCTTTTGCCAGACTATTTTCATCAACGAGCACATATGCACCATCGCAGAAATTCCTAAGCTCACTGCCTTGCCCCGAAGCAATCATCTCAGTCATCTTTTCCTGCATTTCAGAAAGCGTAATGTCATATACAAAAATATCTGTATAGGCCTCTGCCCCTCCTTCCTTAAGAAGTACATCCTCCGTTATTCGGGATTTTTCGAATATCGTTTTATCAGCAGCAAGAGATGCTATAGATCGCATTTTGTGCTGCCATCAGAATAAAGAACCTCAATTGTCTCAGCATTCATCGCACCCTGATCGCCAAGTTTTATATCGTAAGCATCATCTGCAGATATTCTCAGTGCCCTCACATCTTCAGTTCCACCTTGTATCGGAATGAATACATATCCCCTGCACGAAACGAGCGTAAACACAGATATCATAATAATCATGAAATCGCGGATTTTATGCTTTACCATACTCTCTCCTTTGAAGAAAGAATATGCTATTTTTTTTTTGTCGTAGAGAATTAAATAAAACAAGCGAATTGATAACCTGTTTTCTTAATATTCGAGTAATAATCCTGACTTGGGTATCTAGATATTTTTCGTATGAATTTAGTCATAACGATATATCCGGCTATTCATTCTGGATGCTCTCTATGGTATCCTCATAAACGGTTTTCAAGCCAAAGGATTCACTATGGAAAAAAAGGAATATCTTGAAAGTGCTGACGATGTGATCTCATCACTTTCATCTTCCCCAAGCGGACTGTCGGACAGCGAGGCATCGAAACGCCTGTCTGAATATGGCAGAAACAAGCTTGAGGAGAAGAAAAAAGACGGAATAATCAAGCAGTTTCTTTCAAAGCTTGCAGATCCGATGCTTATCATCCTGATGATTGCCGCTGTGCTTTCAGTCATCACATCGACAGCTTCAGGCGAAACAGAATGGTCAGATGCAATAATCATCCTTGTCGTAGTTCTCATCAATGCCGTGCTTGGCGTCGTGCAGGAATCGAAAGCCGAGAAAGCTATCGAAGCTCTGCAGAACATGTCTAAGGCCAAATCAAAGGTAAGAAGGAACGGAAAGATAATCACAATCGAAAGCGAAGAGCTCGTTCCAGGAGATATCATAGAGCTTGAAGCAGGAGACAGCGTACCGGCAGATGCCCGTATCATGAAGTCTGCTTCAATGAAGGCTGAGGAAGCCGCTCTTACGGGAGAATCAGTTCCTGTAGACAAGATCGATACGACGCTCGAAGGCAATGAGATTCCTCTTGGCGACAGGAAGAACATGGTCTATATGGGAACGACCATCGTATATGGCCGCGGTGAAGCTGTTGTAACTGCAACCGGGATGAAGACGGAGATGGGAAAGATCGCCTCTGCCCTTTCGGATGCCGCAGATAACACCACACCTCTTCAGAAGAAACTCAACCAGCTTTCGAAGATCCTCACATGGCTTGTTCTGGGAATATGTGTATTCATGTTCGTCATCAATCTCATCAGAATGTCGATTCAGGGTGATATCCACCTTGCTGGTGTTCTTGATACATTCATGATCGCAGTTTCCCTTGCTGTTGCCGCCATTCCTGAAGGACTTGCAGCTGTAGTTACAATCGTGCTCTCTATCGGTGTCACGAAGATGAGTAAGCGCAATGCGATCATCCGTAAGCTCACAGCTGTAGAGACACTTGGATGTACAGAGGTCATCTGCTCAGATAAGACAGGAACACTCACGCAGAACAAGATGACAGTCGTCGATTCCTATGGAAGCGATACGACAAAGCTTGCAGAAGCGATGGCACTCTGCTCCGATGCTCATCTCAATGATGAGATGAAAGCTGAGGGAGAGCCGACAGAAGCTGCACTCGTCAACTGGGCATGCTCTATGGACATGAACAAGAACTTCCTTGAGGAAGGTCCATACAAGAGAGTTGCAGAAGCTCCTTTTGATTCAGAGAGGAAGATGATGTCAACGGTTCACACAGATCCGGACGGTGGCTATATACAATTCACGAAAGGCGCACCTGATGTGCTTCTTTCACGCTGTACGAAGATTCTCGCCGGCGGTCAGGTCAGGGACATCACGGAAAGCGACAGGAA
>JADIMF010000117.1 GCA_017694915.1 Candidatus Ornithospirochaeta stercoravium | reverse complement strand
CGCATTCTCGATAAGAGGCTGGATGATGATCTTCGGAACCTTTATATCCTCAATCGATGGATCGAGGCCGATGGTGTACATGATCCTGTCGTATCTGTGGCTCTGCAGCCAGAGGTAATCGCGGCTATGTGAGATCTCATCCTTCAGCTTTATGAACTCCTCTCCGCGAGAAAGCGATGTATGGTAGTAATTCGCAAGGTGCAGCGTGAAATCCGCAGCTTTCTCGTCTCCGTTGTCAGTTGTCATCCACACAATTGAATTTAATGCATTGTAGAGGAAATGAGGATTGATCTGAGCCTGCAGGGCCTTGATCTCGGCGAGTCTTTTCTGCTCAGCTTCCCATTCCCTCTCCTTCTTCTCCTCCTCAAGCTCATCGATCTTCTCATTAAGAGTCATGACGAGATTCTCCACTTCGTCTATCACATCATTGTAGCAGTGGGCGAGGGTGCCTATCTCATTATCCGAATCATATTCGAAGTGCTCGTACCTCGTGTTCCTGGAGTTGTCGAGCATCCGCTTCATCAGCTCTTTCAGCGGCTTTGTGAATCTCGTGTATATAGCAGAGATCAGGAGCGATGAAATAAGCATGATGAGGAGAAGCCAGACAGCTTCTATAAGGAAGAGATGCATTATGCTCTCCCTGAAATCGGAATCATCGCGTATCAGCCTTATGTTCCAATCGGCAAGCGGGAATGATGTATCCATCACCGAAATATTCTTCATGTCCTCGCTGATACCCTCTTCGAATATCAGGCTGCCGCTCTTGTCATATATCGTTATTCCGTCGAAGTAGGAGAGAAATGTCACTGCAATCATCTCGGAAAGCTTCTGGCAGCTGATGAATGCAACAAGATAAGAGGTGTTGCCATTCGATACTTCGTACCTGAATGAAATCGGGATGACGAGGCTTCCTGAGGAGAGAACCGGATTCTCGATAACAGGGAATATCGTCATGAACTCATCATTATCAAGCCCATATAGCGAATCCATGAATTCATCAGGAGCTGAATCCTGTCTTTCATACAGCTGGTAATTGATGAATATCTGACCGGCTGCGACATATATCGATGAGTCTAGGATGTCGGAGAAGAGAAGATAGAGCGCATTGAGCTCATCTATTATGTTCGATTCGAATTCCGTATAGTATCTGAGATTCTCAGGATTGCGTATGAACCTGTTGAGGTAGTTTGCGAGATTCGTATCAGACCCTATGGTATTTGCATGGATCTGCAGTTCCCTTATCTGGTTCTGTATCATCGCAAAGACGAGATCGGAATCATTCCTGATCTTATCCTCATAGGTTTCCGTCATCTCCGTTGAATAGTAATGATTGTAGAGGATGAATGAGACAATGGACGAACACATGAAAACGACAAGCGTTGTGATGAGGAGCTCTTTCAGGAAGGAACCTTTCAGGAAACCTGCTTTCTTCTTCATGACCACATCATACCGCAATACGGAAAAATGCACATCAATGTGCGGAAAATTGAATTATGTCCGGGAAAAATGGCAAATAGAATCCAAGCTATAAGGAGTTAGAAATGAAGAAGATCACAGCAATCCTCTTAATCGTTCTTGCTTTAATACCTTCACTTGCATTCGCAGGTGGTTCGAAAGAAGAAGCTTCCGCAGAAACAAGCGGAAAGACAGTCGTCAGACTCTGGACGAACGACAGACACGATGCGGCATTCTGGACTGAGAAAGTCGAGGAATACAATGCTACAAATACAGATAATATCGAGCTGAGCTACGAGATCTATACTGATAATCTCTGGCAGGCTGTCGATATGGCATTCCAGACAGGTGAGGCTCCTGATATCATGAAGTATGATATGTACTTTGATAAGTACATCCTCAGCGGCCGCTATGTGGATCTCATGCCATATCTTACGGACGAGCAGAAGGAGCTTACAGAGAGCGTATGGTATGATGGAAAGAACCTCATCGACGGAAAGCTCTACTTCATTCCTACGGGAAACACATGTCTCCGCCTCTTCTACAACAAGACCATCTTCGACCGCCTCGGACTCGAGGTTCCTACAACGCTTGACGAGATGGTAGAGGCAGCTCTCACGATTACCGAAGAGCTCAGCGGAGAGGGAATCTACGGATTTGCATGTAACCTCAAGAGCGCTTCAAATGGTCTCAAGAGATCCCTTGAGCCGGAAGTCGAGAGAGGAACAGGCCTCCGCCTTGGCTATGATTTCGGCACAGGCACATATGATTTCACACCGTATATCCCATATCTCAAAGCATGGGCAGCTATGATCCAGAACGGATTCCCGGGCTCAGAGTCCCTTGACATCGATCCTCTGAGATCTCAGTTCGCAGCTGGCAAGATCGGTATGTATATGTCCTATACACATGCTGAGCCGGGCGTTTATGTAAATCAGTTCCCGATGGCTGAAGGTCAGGAATGGGGATGCACATACCTCCCGATCGAGGGCGATGCACACTATGGCCAGTACTTTGATGGAACTCCTGGATACCTCTTCAACAAGGATTCAAAGAACTTCGATGCAGCATGGAAGGCTTATACAGCAATATTCCTCAACGAGGATAACCTCCGCGAGCATTTCGAGCAGGGCTTCGGAATCTCAAGCATTCCTGCAGTTCTCGAAAGCGCAGAGATGGGCGAGGATTATGTGAATAATCCTGCACTCCTCAAGGCTGATGACGATATCATGTATCCGAAGACACCGGAAGAGGAGTATGCTCAGGACTTCATCGTTGAAGGTCTTGATATGTACAATACATTCGGCGCAATCATTGCCGGACAGCTTGATGCTGATAAGGCAATTGCAGATCTCACAGAGAGATACAATGAAGTCAACGAACGCCTTATCTCTCAGGGCGTATATGAGAGAATAATCAATCCAGATTTCGCAAGAAACTGATTTAGTCCATCATGGCTGCACTCCTGGCGGTGCAGCCTTCTTTGAGGTTTTCCATGAAAAGAATATCCCGAAAGACTCTCAGAGAGTCTGCG
>JADIMF010000116.1 GCA_017694915.1 Candidatus Ornithospirochaeta stercoravium | reverse complement strand
CGCATTCTCGATAAGAGGCTGGATGATGATCTTCGGAACCTTTATATCCTCAATCGATGGATCGAGGCCGATGGTGTACATGATCCTGTCGTATCTGTGGCTCTGCAGCCAGAGGTAATCGCGGCTATGTGTTATCTCTTCCTTGAGTTTTATGAACTCCTCGCCGCGAGAGAGCGATGTGTGATAGTAATTTGCCAGATGGAGAGTGAATTCAGTAGCTTTCTCATCTCCGTTGTCAGTTGTCATCCACACAATTGAATTTAATGCATTGTAGAGGAAATGAGGATTGATCTGCGCCTGCAGAGCCTTGATTTCCGCGAGTCTTTTCTGCTCGGCTTCCCATTCTCTCTGCTTCTTCTCTTCCTCAAGCTCGTCGATTTTCTCGTTGAGAGTCATGACGAGATTACCGACCTCGTCAATCACCTCGTTGTAGCAATGGGTGAGGGTACCGATCTCATTCTCCGATTCATACTCGAAATGCTCATATTTCCCATCCCTGGAATTTCTGAGCATCTTCTTCATCAGTTCCTTCAGCGGTTTTGTGAATCGCGTGTAGATTGCTGAGATTATGATTGAGGACAGCAGCATTATCGAAAGAAGAAGGAGCGCTTCGATTATATACAGATTGCGCATCGTCGCTTTCAGTGCCGAGTCATCCCGTATAAGACGTACATTCCATTCAGCTGTTGGAAAGTCCGTATCCATAACCGATACATTCTTCCTGTTTCCAGTGATTCCTTCAGAGAATACTGTGTTCCCCGCGTCATCTGTAATGATTATCCCGTCAAAGTAGGAGAGATAGGTGTCCGCAATCATCATCGCGAGCTTCTGGCAGCTTATGAATGCGATGAGGAATGATACACTTCCATTGAATGTCTCATACCGAAATACAATCGGTATGACATAGCTTCCGGGGGTGAATATAGGGTTCTCCATAGGAGGAAGTATCCGTGTGAAGCTGTCATCATCCGATGAATACAAAGTGGAGACGAACTCCTCAGGAAATGAATCGTGCCTTTCATACAGCTGATAATTCGAGAATACCTTTTCCCCCGCGATGAAAGCTGATGAATCAAGGAGATCTGAGAAAAGCAGATAGAGCGTGTTCAGCTCATCTATGGCTTCTGACTCGAACTCTGTATAGTAAAGCGTGCTGTCAGGATTCCTGACGTAACGGTTCAGGTAATTTGCAAGGTTAGTATCCTTTCCTATGGTACTTGCATGTATCTGAAGTTCCCTTATCTGCCCCTGAATCATGTCAAGGATAAGTTCTGAATCGCTTTTTATCTTATCCTCATACGTACTTCGCATCTGATTCGTGTAGTAATGGTTATAGAGAAAGAGCGAGACTATGGAACTGCACATGAATACAAGGAGCGTGGTCAGCAGAAGCTCCTTTAAGAATGAACCTTGCAGCAATCCTGATTTTCTGAATTTCATACTGCCATTGTATCACAGAACCAAGCGAGAAAATTGAACATAGGATTGCGGAAAATTGGATTATGCGCGGCAAAAAGTGAAAATAGAATCAGCTTGATAAGGAGTTAGAAATGAAGAAGATCACAGCAATCCTCTTAATCGTTCTCGCATTGATTCCATCGCTTGCATTCGCAGGTGGGTCAAAGGAAGCTGCTAAGGAAGAAGCTTCCGGAAAGACTGTTATCAGACTCTGGACAAATGATAGACATGACGCAACTTTCTGGACAGAGAAAGTCGATGAGTACAATGCTACAAATACCGACAACATCGAGCTTCGCTACGAGATTTATACAGATAACCTCATGCAGGCTGTTGATATGGCATTTCAGACAGGTGAGGCCCCTGATATCATGAAGTATGATATGTACTTCGATAAGTACATCCTCGACGAACGCTATGTCGACCTCATGCCGTACCTCACAGATGAGCAGAAGGAACTTACAAAGGACGTATGGTATGAAGGCCAGAACCTCATCGACGGCAAGCTCTATTTCATTCCTACAGGAAATACATGTCTCCGCCTCTTCTATAACAAGACAATCTTCGACCGCCTCGGTCTTGAAGTCCCGACAACTCTTGATGAGATGGTAGAAGCAGCTCTCACAATCACAGAGGAGCTCAGCGGAGAGGGCATCTACGGTTTCGCATGCAACCTCAAGAGCGCTTCAAGTGGTCTTAAGAGATCCCTTGAGCCACAGGTTGAAAGAGGAACAGGCCTCCGTTCTCGGTTATGATTTCGGAACAGGTACATATGATTTCACACCGTATATCCCATACCTTGAGGCTTGGGCAGCAATGATCCAGAACGGATTCCCGGGATCAGAATCCCTTGATATCGATCCACTGAGATCTCAGTTCGCAGCTGGAAAGATCGGTATGTATATGTCATATACACATGCTGAACCGGGTGTTTATGTAAATCAGTTCCCAATGGCTGAAGGCCAGGAGTGGGGATGTACATACCTCCCGATCGAAGGTGACGCACACTATGGTCAGTACTTCACAGGAACACCGGGATTCCTCTTCAACAAGGATTCCAAGAATTTCGATGCAGCATGGAAGGCTTATACAGCAGTATTCCTCAATGTTGACAATCTCCGCGAGCACTTCGAGCAGGGCTTCGGAATCTCCAGCATTCCTGCAGTCATCGAAAGCGCAGCAATGGGCGAGGATTATGTGAATAACCCGGCTCTTCTCAAGGCTGATGACGATATCATGTATCCGAAGACACCGGAGGAGGCATATGCACAGGACTTCATCGTTGAAGGTCTTGATATGTACAACACATTCGGTGCAATCATCGCAGGTCAGCTTGATGCCGAGAAGGGAATCGCAGATCTCACAAAGAGATACAACGAAGTCAATGAGCGCCTTATTTCTCAGGGTGTATATGAAAGGATAATCAATCCGGATTTCGCCAGAAACTGATATGAATTATAGGCTGCATTGCCGCCCGGCAGTGCAGTCCTTTGAGGTTATGAATGAAAGGTCCTACTAGAAAATCACTCAGGGAATCAGCAATCGCATACAGCCTTCTCTGGCCGAACCTGCTGCTCTTTCTCTGTTTTTCCCTTTTTCCTGTAATCTGGATGCTTAAGTACATGTTCTTCAAATACGGTGGTATAGGAACAACAGAAGTCTTTACAGGCCTTGAGAACCTTAAGCGTGTTTTCAGAGATGGAATTTACTGGCAGTCAGTTGCCAATACATTTATCTATGCACTTGGAAAGATAATCGTCACGATTCCTGCATCTTTCGCTCTTGCATACGTTCTCAACAAGAAAATAAAAGGAAGCGGCATCTTCCAGAGCCTGATCTTCCTTCCTACGATAATGAGCTCTGCAGTCATGGGCCTTGTGTTCTATCTTCTCTTCAATGTCTATAACGGAGAGATTAACAGAATGCTTATGGCAATAGGGCTTATATCCCAGCCTATAAACTGGCTTGGTGCTGATCACGCGCTTCATACGCTTATAATCGTTGCAATCTGGGGTGCTCTTGGAAACTACATGGTATACTTCCTTGCCGGTCTTCAGCAGATTCCTCAGGAAGTGATTGAAAGTGCTGAAGTCGACGGCGCTACCGGTTTCAAGAAGCTGTGGTACATCACCATACCTATGATGGGACCGATTCTCAAGATCATTCTCATGCTAGCAATTGCAACGGCATTCAATGACATGAACATGATCCTCGTCCTTACCGAAGGAGGCCCATACAATGCATCGATGGTCATGACGCTCTATGCATATAAGTTCTTCTTCCCGGTAAGTGCGGCGAACACAGTCATACCGCAGTTCGGATACGGTGCAGCTCTCAGTTTTGTCTCCGCTATCATCGCCGGTCTCGTCACAGTCATCTTCCTGAAGTTCTCGAAGAAGATGAGTGATATCTATTGATGGAGGGGAGTGTATGAGAATAGCAGATTCAATAAAGACAAGAAGAAACATATTCCTTGTTGTCGCATATATTTTCGCCATCGTGATGTCGGTATTCACAATCTATCCGATACTCTATA
>JADIMF010000115.1 GCA_017694915.1 Candidatus Ornithospirochaeta stercoravium | reverse complement strand
GGATCATTCTCCTCATAAAGGACCTTTGTCTCACCTGTCTTGGTATCGAGAAGCTTGAGCACTCTCTGATCGCGTGTGATGTAAAGAAGATAGCGGCCATCCGGGGTCTTTGTATGACCATTATCTGAAATACCATCTTTCTCATCGGTCATCTGGGTTATGATGCCGTTCTTTAGATTCATATGGAAATAATTGAATCCATCCCGGTCCTCACGAGGACGTGATGAAAGGAAGTAAATCTCCTCATCGCCAAGACAGAATGAATTTTCCGTGAAATAGATATGATAATTCTGATATTTAGAGGTAAGCTGCAGTACTTCTTTTCCAGTAAGGCTGTCTTTGTAACTCTTCATCTCAGAAGGATATTCTTTACCAAACATAATATTGCTCCTTTTACCAAACGAATTTCTTTATCTTTTTAATTCCATCCATGATTTCAGATGGAAGGGTTTTATCCCAAGCCGCAACAGCATTTTCCAGCTGAATATTGTTGTGGAATGAAGCAATCGGGATTACCGGGAAATCCTTGATTGCCAATTCATAGAGGAATGAAAGTTCTGTGAACGTATACTCACCTCTTTCCACATATGGCAGAAGGAATGAGTAAAGCTCATCATTGCTTTCATTATCATAGACTTCAGGCGTTGTTATCTTTCGCCCTTCATAACGCTTCATGAAATAACCTTTTGCAATCGAAGTGAATGAAAGAACGCTCATCTTCGTCTTGGAATGGAATGCATAGGTTTTCTCATCCATAAGCTCAAGAGTCTTATCTTCAACTCCGGAATGTGTGATATCAGCTAGGCTGAACATCAGCTGATTTGCCGCAAATCCATGAGAACCGATAGAAGCAGCATAAGCATCAGCTTCTTTGATACGCTCAACGCTCCAGTTTGAAGCAGCATAGTATCTTATCTTTCCATCTTTCACAGCTTTCTCAAGCGTGTCGATTATGCCTTCAACAGGGACATCAGGATCATCACGATGAAGGAAATAAAGATCGATATAGTCCGTCTGAAGGAGCTTCAGACTCTCTTCAAGATCCTTGTTTATCGCATCTGGCGTGACTCTCTTTATTTCCTTATGTGCGCCTGCTGGATGTGCGCCTTTCGTGGAAAGAACCACAGAATGTCTCTTCCCAGAGGAAGAAAACCACTTTCCGATATATTCCTCACTTGAGGAACCCAAACCAGGAACCCATGTTCCATAAACATGTGCTGTGTCTACGAAATTACCACCACATGAAAGGAACTCATCAAGCTGTCTTCCTGATTCTTCAGAATTAAGCTGGTCACCATAATGCATCGTTCCCAAACATATCGGGGAAACGACAAGATCCGTATTTGTAAGCTGAACTTTATTCATAATACCAACCAAGCAGGCCCGAAGGCCTGCTTATATTCATCATTTTCCTACAACGTACTCGTTGTATTCTGCATAAGCTGCAGTAAGCGCATCTGCCCACTGATCAAGGAAATCCTCTACAGTCATCTGTCCTGCAAGAACTGCCTGGAATGCAGGCTGTGCAACACTGCTGTTTATTGCAGCATAGTCAGGAAGATAATACGGGAACGGGAATGAAACAGTTGTTTCGCCGTTTACTGCATCTACTACAACAGCAAGATGCTGTCTTTCCTGGACCCAATCCTCATTAGCGGCGATCTGGCTGATTGGAAGCTGGCCGGAAATCTGATTGAAGTAGCTCTGGGATTCAGCACTGCACATGAAGCTTATGAATCTGAAAGCCTCTTCCTTATGCTTTGAGTTATTGAACATTCCGAAACCGACAGCGTTTGAAGCAAACGAGGCAACACGCTTTCCGTTATCAGCAAGTGGTGCTACGAATGCAAAGAACTGATCCTGCTCGAGAGCCTGAGAATGCTCACCATATGAACCGAGGTTATGCTGGATACATCCAACTGTGCCGGAATCAAATGCTGCTACAAGTTCCTTATATGCGTTTGTGATATCACTCTGAGGTGTGCAGACTCCATACAGATCCACAATACGCTGGATAATCTCAACGTGCTTCGGATCATTTATCGTACTCTTTCCATCCTCTGTGAACGGATAATCAATTCCAGAATATGCATACATAAGGTAT
Organism: Candidatus Ornithospirochaeta stercoravium; assembly: GCA_017694915.1. GTDB lineage: Bacteria > Spirochaetota > Spirochaetia > Sphaerochaetales > Sphaerochaetaceae > Ornithospirochaeta > Ornithospirochaeta stercoravium. The sequence goes on along the minus strand of JADIMF010000115.1, from coordinate 3,374 downwards.
GTCAGCTCATCTGGTCCACCAGCTCCACCGCGGATACTGTAACCATATGTTCCATTTGCAGGATCCGTTGTCGCTTCAATATTGGAGAAGAACTCATCCCAAGTCTCTGGAGCCTTAAGTCCCTTCTCTGCATACCAATCTGCACGAGCCCAATACATAGGCCCATAATTATATGAGTTCGGCATCATATAGAGCTTGTTATCTGAAGCGATTGCCCTGATTCCATTGATAATAGTCGGGCTCTGATCCTCATACTCATCCCAGGAAGCAAGATAATCATCAAGTGGGCAGAGTGCGCCATTCATGATATATCCGGAAAGCCACTGGCACTGGAAGCCGGCAACATCTGGTGTTTCCTTGGAAGCAACTGCAACATCATATTTCTGCTTGGCTTCACTGTTTGCAAGAGCAACAAGATGTACCTTTATATCAGGGTTCTCTGCTTCGAATCTGGAAATCAGCTCCTCAATATATGGAGTTCTTGCAGGACCTGCATTCTCATACCAGAACTCAAGGGTAACAGGACCGGATTCTTTTGATCCACCAGCTACAAGCATTGCCATGCTCAGCAACAAAGCAAGAACAACAACTGCCTTTTTCATTTTGTTTTCTCCTTTTATTTTTATCCTTTTACTGCGCCAGCAGCTAATCCACCCACAAGGTATTTCTGTATGTAGGCGAAGAGCGCTATGGCAGGAAGAAGCGCTATCATGCTTCCGGCTGCAAGGGATCCATAGTTCACATCAAACTGCCCCTGCATGAGCGAAAGCCCGACCGGTATTGTCATCTTCGTCGTGTCGTTTATGAGCATCAGTGCATAGAGAAACTCGTTCCAGCACGACACGAATGCGAATGACAGACATGCGACAAGCGATGGAGTGAGAAGCGGAAATACAACCTTCAGAAGAGCCTGGAATCTCGTACAGCCATCAAGGTATGCAGATTCTTCAAGAGATACAGGAATCTTCTGAATGAAGCCTCTCATCATTATCGAAGAGAACGGAATCTGGAATGCCGTATAGACAAGAATCAATGACATTCTTGTGTTTATAAGCCCTACCTTCGAGAATGTTAGGAACAGAGGGATTATAAGCATCGATGATGGCAGAAACTGCGTACAAAGAAGAATCAGCATGAAGGAGTTCTTGCCCTTGAACTTGAACCTATCGAGAGCATACCCAACGAACAGTGCACAGAAAACTGTAACAGCAGATGATATGAAGGCTATCAGAAGGCTATTCAGGAAGAACTGCGAAAAACCTACATCAACCCATGCCTGTACATAATTATCAACGGTAAAATCGTGAGGATAATATGTGACATTACGCGATACTATCTCTCCTTCCGGCTTAAATGATGTATTAAGAGACCAGTAAAACGGGAAGATGATGAATACCATTATGAGGACAAGCGGTATAATCCTGAATATAAGTATTTCACGTTTTTTCATTGCTCTGGACATATCACTCCTCCTCTTTTGAGAATCCTGTCAGCTTTATATAAAGGGCTGCGAAAACCGAAAGCAGCAGGAATGCTATGACTGCAATTGCAGATCCATATCCGAAGTTGTTATCTCTGACCGCTGTCTGCGTAAGGTACATTGTCAACGTTGTCGTCTGATTTACAGGACCACCACCGGTGAGGTTATAAATGACATCGACATTATTGAATTCCCACACAGCACGAAGAAGCGTTGAAAGGACTATTGTGTTCTTCAGCTGAGGAAGTGTTATATAAACAAGACGCTGCCATCTTGAACATCCATCGACATCCGCAGCTTCATACATGTCGAGAGAGATTCCCTGAAGACCTGCAAGAAGCATGATTGAGAAGAACGGAAGTCCTCTCCAGAGCTCTGCAACTGAAAGGGCCCAGAATGTAGTGTCATATGAACTTACCCAGGCAACACGCGTATCAATGAGACCTATCTTCAGTAGAATGTCATTGAGGACGCCCATATTTTCATTGTAAATAAGAGCCCACAGCATGGATGTAAGAACACCACTGACAGCCCATGGCGCGAATACAACAGCCCTACACATACCGCGTCCGGCAAAGTCCTGATTAAGTATGAGAGCTACGAAGAGTCCGAGAATCAGCTGCAGGAGGACCTGAGAAACAACCCATTTCAAGGAAACAAGAAGTGAACTCTTGAAAACAGCATCCTGAGAAAGAACCTGAACAAAGTTCTTAATACCTACAAACCCGTTGAGATACGGTTTCGTGATGTTGTAATTCTGGAAGCTGTAGAAAAAGACGTTCAGTATCGGATACGCCATGAAAAGAATGAAGAAGATCATAGCCGGAAGCAAGTAAATATAGGGAAGCTTGCTTTTACTGGACATCAGAGAAACACTTTTTCTACTGCTCTTCCGCCCTTTGCCTAAAGCCATCTTTCGGTCCTCCTTTTTGCCTGCAGACTGATGAAAGAAAGTTCTGCTTTGGTTTTGCGGTAACGTTACCGCATCACCTTACAAACAAGCCTATCACATATCTTTTCGAAGTCAACTAAAATTTTGAACTTATTTTGGATTAATGATTTTATTTTTATTAACTATTTGTATTAGAAGTAAATACGTATTCTCCTATTATCAATGTTATTGTCTGTTTTATTGCTGAATCGAGTTAATAACTCAAAATCAAAACAGATATTTTGCCTTATGCATGTATTCCCTGCCTATTGCCTTTCCTGATGGAAAGACAGAGAATTCTTTATATCCGGAAAATGATATGAGGAATTTTGAATTAAGAATAGGAAACTGGAAACGATCTCCAAGAGGAGTGATATTCGGTGTTGTTACTGGGCTTGCTGAATGGAGGAATCTCGATCCAGGAAAAACACGTCTCATAGTCTTCCTTATTGTCCTTTTCACCGGAGTGTTTCCCGGCATCGCCATATATTTCATTCTTGCGCTTCTTCTGCCACTAGATGATGGTACATATGAAGCAACATGGACTGAAGTCGATGAGACAGAAGAGAAATGAATACAGAATGCAGACATTTCCACAACTGATTGAGTTGTGGTATCATAAACAGCTGTGGACGGATTAAGAATAATAAGGCGCTATTCAGACAGACCATGCAGGAAAAAGGCTCTGCCTCTCGATGCAGACATTCTGAATCATCTCAAGAAGAACAGCGCAAAATCTGGTTTTACATATTCTTACCTGAAAAATGAATTCCTTTACGGGGACGAGAGACCAAGAAAACTGAAGCATTGAGCCGCATCTGTTGCAGTTCGTTGTTTTTATGTCTCTAACGTTGCAAAAGAGTTGCATTATCCGCTACCATCCAAACGGCTTCAACTATGAAAAAGGCAATATTGAAACTCAGAGATGGAAAGGAATTCGAAGGCATTGCCTTCGGTGCGGAT
>JADIMF010000114.1 GCA_017694915.1 Candidatus Ornithospirochaeta stercoravium | reverse complement strand
TTGAGATATGAGGAACAGAAAGCGCACCCTTAAGCAAAGCTGCAACTGTACCCTTGCCGGCTCCCGGAGGGCCAAGAAGAACAATATTCATTATCTTACCTCTGACATGAGTATAGCAGATGCAATGATTATTTCACATGAAATATGTGGCAAAAACGAATAATTTCCATTCATATATACAAAGAAATCGCGATTCTCAGCACATAAACCTTTTTACCGCTTGTTTTACCTTTTTATCGCTTGTTTTGCCGCTTATCGCTTGTTTTATCGCTGTACATTGATTGCCTTCTCATATTCGACTAACATCAGATGCGGAGGAACGGATGAACAGAATCGTGCTTCATGCATCTGATCTCGATGGTTTTCTTACCGATGAGGATAAGGCAACGATTGATGAAATAGACAACATGTACTCAAGATACCTTGAGCTCTGCAGTAAAATAGAGAAAGACGAAGACAGGGAGAACGCTGAAAAAGCCCTTGTTGATAACGCCCGAGCTACCGGCCATAAGCTTGAGATGATAACAAGAGCTAATCCAAGGATACATGTCTATTCTTTCGAGACTCCGCAGCAACAGCATGGAGAGGCTTCAAGGATAATAGCCAAGCTCAGAAGTCCGAATACAGGACACGAGGAGTTCCTTTATTATATCCAAAGAGCTTATGAGATAATGTTCTCTCATGCTTTCGCGGATCCATGCATTAGAAACAAGCGTTCCATCATCCAGAAAACACCTGTTACTGTTCCTGTACGCAATTATGCTGTTCACCGTATCCCTGACATCGATGCCGCTGTGCATAATACAGTAATGTGCGTAATGCTCCGCGGTGCGCTCCTTCCTTCAATGATCATCTCAAAGGAAATCGAGGATTATTCTTCAGATGGATTCATAACCCCATTCGCTCTTTTCAGGATAAAGAGGGATGAATCAAGGAATGAGGATAATATGGCGTATGTCCTCGATCTTGATAAATCATTCTTCGATATCGAAAAACTTGATGGTAAGGATCTTATATTCGCAGATCCGATGAATGCCACCGGCGGTTCCCTTGTCACCATAGTGAAATACCTCAAAGAACAGGGAATAAAGCCGAAATCAATCAGATTCATCAATGTGATATCGGCGCTGAAGGGAGCTCTGAGAATAACAAGAGCAATACCTGAAGCTGAGGTATATACATTGTGGATGGATCCTGTACTCAATGAGGCTGCATATATCCTCCCGGGTCTTGGAGATGCGGGCGACAGACTCAATGGAAAGGACGGGGATGAACCGAGGAACATGATCCAGCTTATCGCGGATTATGGTACGAATATTATGAATCTATACAGAACACAGGTGAAAGAGATTGAAAAGACAGTTCTTGCTTAAGATCCTTATTCTCTTGATTCTCCTTTCCTCCTGCAGCACGTTAAGCGATGAGGAAAGAGTTCAGTCTTATATCAACAAAGCATACGGGCTGGAAGGAGAAGAAGCTGCTGAATTGTATCTCGAAGGACTGCAGGATATCGAATCTCCTGAGCTTTACTATAATCTCGCCTATTCCTACCTCGAGGCGAAGGAGTATGACAAAGCCGTTGAGACAGCATCTGCCGCTCTTCTGAAGTATCCTGGACGACTTAGGTTCATGTATCTGAGAGCATTTGCATATAAAGCGGCAGGAAAATACTACAGCTATGAAAAGGCGCTGAATACAATTCTTCTCTTCGATCCCGGCAATGATGAGATAAAGGATATGCTCCTGCAGCATTATCTTGATACAGGAAGGAAGAATGAAGCTGCCGCACTGGCACCATCTGTTCTAGAGAGGCATCCGGATAGCCAGAACGCCATAAAAGCCCTCGCATATGTAAGTCCTTTCTTCAAAGCCATTGCTGCAGAGGAAACAGCGAAAGAACCTGTAAGTGAACCTTGGGACAAAGGTTTTGAGATCTTCTCTCCGATACGCCTCCTTGAAGGCGATGGACTTCTCGGTGATGCCGATGAATACAAGGCATTGATTGAAGAGAACAGAAGAAAAGAACAGGCGGCTACAGAAGCAGAAACAGATGCAGAGGAAAACTCAGATGAAGAATCAGCAGAGACTGATGAAGATACAACGGATGAAACAGAAGATGCCGATGACTTTCAGTCTCCTTCTGAGGAAGATAACGCAGAAGCTTCTGACACCGAAGAGGAATCAGAGCCCAGCCTTTAATTTCTTCCATTCCCCTACTGCCAGTTCATCACAGCGGTTATTGTATGGATTGGAGGCATGACCTTTGACCCAGATGAACGTCACTGAGTGCATTCTGATGAGTCCTAGTATTCTCTTCCAGAGATCTGTGTTCGGAACAGGTTTGCCTTTCTTCACGAAAGACATTTCCTCCCAAGAGAAAAGCCATTCTTTATTGATGGAATCAACAAGATATTTTGAATCGGAATAGAGTTCAACCTCACAAGGTTCCTTCAGCAGCGACAAGGATTCTATCGCTGCCATGAGCTCCATTCTATTGTTCGTCGTGCTGGCATCCCCTCCGGATATCTCCTTCTCAGCCTCTCCGTACTTGAGGATGGCTCCCCAACCTCCGGGCCCGGGATTACCGGAACATGCACCATCTGTGTAAATCGTGACCTTCTTCAATCTCTGGCTCCGGTTTTCTTGATGATGTGCCAGCCGAACTGTGTGCGTACAGGCTTTGAAATTGCACCTACAGACATCTTGCGTACTGCATTCTCGAAAGGCGCAACCATCTTTCCCTCGCCGAACCAGCCAAGATCCCCGCCTTTCGATTTCGAAGGACAGGTTGAGAACTGGCTTGCAAGCGTTGCAAAACTCTCGCCCTTCTTCACCCTCTCATAAAGTTTCTCTGCTGTACTCTGATCCTTAACAAGTATATGACTAGCCCTGAATTCCATACTCACTCCCTAGTATCATCTCACGATAGGATTTCATTTCATAATCGGAGCGCGATACACCGGCATTCTTCATTATAGCATCGATTCTCTTTCTCGCTTCCTCAGCCTCGTCATCAGAGGAACCGAACGGAAGAAGGATCTCTATCTCCAGAAACCATCCGAGATCGTTCACGGATAAAAGCTCTACATGGGCATCTCCATCCATCCATTCCCAGCCGTCTTTCTTCTTGATGAAGAAATCCTCAAAACCGAGAGCATGGAAAAACGATGAAGACTTTTCAATCTCATCTGCAGGCGCTTGGAACTCATACTCCTCATTCTTCTCTCCCTCAGGAGATGAAGAAGTCTTCTTGCATGTGAATTCGATTATCCCCTTATGCTCCCTGATACGCAGAGCCTGAACAAAAGCCCCTGGACGTCTGAAATAGTGATCTGTCTTATGAACCTCGTGTCCGGCACCGCAATGAGCATCGAAATATGCCCTGACGGATTTCTCGTCACGGGCATGGGCTTTTATCTCGATTTCACGCATCTCAGTATTTCCATGGGAAAATCATGGACTTAAGAGATCTAGGACCAACCTTTTCCCTTTCATCATAAAGGAGATCTTCCCAAGGTATGTGCTTCCTGTCAGCAGAAGGATTCTCCTCAAGATAATCATATTTGAACATGAGGAGCTTCATTGCATCCTGAGCAGCGAGCTGCATACCGGTCAGGCCTGGAACAAGGCCGATTGTAAGGACCGAGATAACGATGCAGATAATGCTGTAGATAAGATAGAAAAGCGTGAAGCCAAGGTTATCTGCAACGATTATGAAGCACTTCTTCGCAGTCTTCAGCGGCCTGTCTGCCGGAAGGAGATTCATCAGAGGGAAATAATACGGGAGACAGAGAAGAAGGATTATCTCAACCCATATCATGATAATCGATATGACGAATCCGAAGGCATTGCCATATGATGAATAGAACGGTATTACAAAGAGGATATTCACGACAAAAAGCAGTGCGAAAAGGAAGAATAGCAGTGAATGCCTTATATTCCTTTTAACACCTTCCTTGAATGCTGCCCAGGCTTCCCTGCTGTAATCCGAATAATTCTTAGTCACTGCCGCTGTTCCTCCCATGAGGACGGAAAGGAGAAGAAGCAGGACTGCGAGAACAAGATAGGAAAGCATCGGAGAGATGGACCCCATTTCTACGAACCCATAGAAGAAAGCCATCGCGATTGCCAGATAACCGATATTGAAAAGCACCATTCCGATAAGGTTATCCCAGCCATCGAAAAATGCTTTTTTAATGAAGAATCCTTTCATATTCCTGAATGTAAGCAAACTTCCATTTCATTGCAACTGTCACCAGTAAGAAACAATATAGTTTCTTATGGTTTTTTAGTACTTTCTGTATTTACAAACATTATTTTCCATGTTATTTGTTAATTAGTGGCTTAAATGGCTCTGCCAGGTTGCCTAGAAGAGGGACTGCCATAGACGTCCGCGGAGTGGTCCGGGGCGCACTAATCCCCAGTGGGCAGAGCTACTGGGGAATTTTTATTTTCTTTTGTTTTTTACTCCGATATGCAGAAAATATAAAATTTTTGCAATTTTTTGAATAAATATGCAGAAAAACCATTGATTTGATTCTATGAATATGCATAATAAGGCCATCAAGGAGAAAACAACATGGCAAAGGAAAAAGTCATTCTTGCATATTCTGGCGGTCTGGATACTTCGGTCATCCTCAAGTGGCTCGCAAACAAAGGTTTCGATGTAATCGCATATGTTGCAAACGTCGGACAGAACGAGGATTTCAAGGCAATTGAAGAGAAAGCTTATGCAACTGGCGCAAGCAAGGTCTATGTCGAGGATCTGAGGAAGCCTCTTGTAACTGATTACATCTTCCCAGCTCTCAAGGCGAACACGATTTATGAAGGTACATATATGCTTGGTACTTCCCTTGCCCGCCCTATCATCGCAAAGACACATATCGACATCGCGAAAAAAGAAGGAACCAAATATGTTGCTCACGGCGCAACAGGAAAAGGAAATGATCAGGTAAGGTTCGAATTCGGCTATTACATGAACATGCCGGATGTGAAGATCATCAGCCCATGGAAGGATGAGGAATGGCTTTCACAGTTCGAAGGCAGATCCGATATGCTTAAGTATGCTGAGGAGAATGGAATTCCTGTAAAGGCAAGCCTCAAGAAGCCTTACAGCGAGGATGAGAATCTTATCCACATCTCGCATGAAGCAGGTATTCTCGAGGATCCATCAAAGAGATGCCCAGAGGATGTATACTCCCTCACTCTCTCACCGGAGAAGGCAGCTGACAAGGAGACAATCCTCACATTCGAGTTCGTAGACGGTATTCCTGTATCTGTGAAGAATGAGAATGACGGAACTGTGGTGACAGATCCTGTTGAGATGATTCTATACCTCAATAAGATGGGCCACGATAATGCTATCGGCCGCGTCGATATGGTTGAGAACAGGTTCATCGGAATCAAGAGCAGAGGCGTATACGAGACTCCGGGATGCGAGATTCTCTGGAAGGCCCATCATAACCTCGAAGGCCTTACAATGGACAAGGAAGCAATGCATCTGAGAGATATGCTTTCTCCGAAGTATGCAGAGCTCATCTACAACGGATACTGGGGAGCTCCTGAGTTCGATATGCTCACAGCGCTCTTTGACGAAAGCCAGAAGCACGTGACTGGAAAGGCTACAGTTGCGCTTTACAAGGGTAATGTCATCAATGCAGGCATTGAATCAGACTGGTCGCTCTATAACGAGGATCTCGGTTCAATGGATAAAGCCGGTGGCTATCATCCGATCGACTGCAAGGGCTTCATAAACATCAACGCCATAAGGCTTATGGCTTCATCGATGAGGAAGATGAAGGAAAACTGATTGCATCCTCAGGAAACAAAGATATCAGCGCTGCCGTAATGGCAGCGTTTTTCATTGCTCATCAGATAATCCTTCTGCCCTTCCCATCCATTCAAGCACGATGCCGTCATCGGGAGACCAAGAGCCATAGATTATCTCATCATCATTGTCCTTCTTTTCTGTATCTGAATCGCAGCACATGATTCAATCGTAAGATTATTTCAGAACATAATCCACAGGAAATGATATAATGGCATCATGCTATCGGTAAAGAATCGCATTGTGCTTTCTCTGACTGTGTTCTCCATGTTCTTCGGAGCAGGCAATCTTATATTCCCGCCATTTCTTGGATATGAAGCAGGATTTTCATTCTTTCCAGCTTTTCTCGGCTTCGCCATAACAGCCATAGGACTTCCGGTCCTTGCGCTCCTTGCCGTAGGACGAGCAGGTTCTCTTGAGAAGCTTGGAGACAGGGTGCATCCTGTTTTCTCGGTTATATACACAGTCGCGATTTATCTATCAATTGGTCCATGCCTTGCAATTCCGCGTACAGCAAGCACAAGCTTCGAGATGGTAGAAAGCGCTCTCGGAATCGAATCTGGGATTTTTCAGATTATCTACTCTGTTCTTTTCTTCTTGCCGGCTTTCTTCATAGCCCTCAATCCGGAAAAACTCAACAAGACACTGGGTCGTATACTCTGCCCTATTCTTCTTATCCTGATTGCAGTTATCTTCATCGGAGCGATTACAATATTCACCCCCTCTTCCAATGAACCGTTGGCACAGTATGCTGATTCACCATTCACAGCAGGATTCACCGATGGATACCAGACAATGGATGCGATAGCCGGTCTTGTATTCGGGATAATCCTTTTCATGAACCTCGAGAATCTTGGTGTCGATAAGAAAGACATGAGGAAGGAAAGCACAATAGCCTCCATCGGTGGCGGCATTATATTCATCATCGTCTATTCCGCGATAGCTTTCATAGGAATCGCAGAAAGATCATATTCCTCTGATCTCACAAATGGCGCGGACATACTCTCTGCTGTCACGGGAAGTGTATTTGGTACCGGCGGAAAGATGATTCTCTCC
>JADIMF010000113.1 GCA_017694915.1 Candidatus Ornithospirochaeta stercoravium | reverse complement strand
TCTTTCATCATACAAAGGCCCATTTGCGGATATATCAATGTATATATCAGTGCTGAAAGGAAAGAAGAATGAAACCGAAGTCAGGATGCTTACTGAAATAGGCGTGAAGGAAATAATACTTATCGAAACTGAATTCACCCAGGACAGGCTCAACGACCATGCTGCGGAGAGGATAAGACTTATAGTAAGGGAGGCTGTCCAGCAATCAGGAAGCAGAGAGCCCTCGATAACAGGCCCTATTTCCTTCAGCGAGGCTATCGAAAGAGCAGATGGAAGAATCCTGATACTCCATCAGAGCGAGCTTACTGAATCAAAGACCATCAAAGAGGCACTGTCGGATATCACTCCGGAAACCGGTATTTCTGCCTTCATCGGTCCAGAGGGTGGTTTCTCAGACAAGGAATGCTCCATTGCGCTATCAAAGGGAGCTATCCCAGTCCTGCTGCAGACCAATATTCTCAGATCCGAAACAGCTGCTGTATATACAGCATCAGCCATTCAGACAATACTTCATTAGATATCTGCAACATACGAATCAAAGCTCTTTCCGTTTTCTTCTCATGTACATGAAAAGTAAATATATGAGAAAATTGATAAATATAATTTATTTTTACTTTTTTATGTTCAACAAGCCTTAAAATTGTTGATATTTATCATATATTTGGTATCCTGAACTTACAGAAAAAAGGGGAAGGAATATGGTTGCTCTGCTAGCGCTGGGAAAATCCTTGGAAGAAAGGATAATACCTTTCATCGGTCACGATATCGTATCGTGTCCTACAATAATGAGACTTGTCTCTTCTAACGTATCATGCAGGGATATAATCATTACAAAAGCTTCTTTTGCTGATCAGAAAAAGATAACCAATGCACTTGGAAGCCCAAGGAGCATCATTGCATTTTATGATGAAAAAGAAACCATGATACCTCCCCTTTCCTCTTCCGGATATACGGTATTCCTTCCATATTCATTTACTGAAGAACAGCTTCGTCTCGCGATAAAGAAAGCTGATCACATGAAATCAATATTCGGAACAGCAGAGGAGAAAATCATCGGAAGTTCCCTGATAATGAGAAAAACAAGACTTCTTATTGAGAAGGCGATGAAGACGAATCTGCCAGTGCATCTTGTAGGGGAAACCGGAACAGGAAAAACACTCGCTGCTGAAACTATCCACAGATACTCCAATCCGAAAAGAGAGATGATCAGAGAGGAATGCGGACAGCTTACAACATCACTTACAGACAGCATCCTCTTCGGACACACCAAGGGAGCATATTCAGGAGCAGTCGAAGAAAGAAAAGGCCTGATAGCACTTGCGGATAAGTCCACATTATTCCTTGATGAGATACAGGACCTGAGCCTAGAGGTGCAGGCAAAGCTTCTGGGAGTACTTGAAACAGGAACATTCCGCAGGCTTGGATCGGATAAGCCGATGCACTCATCCTTCCGCCTGATAACAGCAGGCTGTGTTCCTCTCAAGGAACTCGTCAGAACAAAAAGAATGAGGAATGATTTCTTTCACCGCATAAACTACATTGAAATCAGGATGCCCAGCCTTTCAGAGCATATGGAAGATATACCGGAGCTCATCTCAAAATGCGAAATGGATAATGGATACCTCTCTGAGCCTATTGTGGATTATACCCCTTTCATGCATGAGTTTTCCGGGAATGTAAGAGAACTATATAGAGATGTAAAACTGTATCACGAAGGAATCCAGACACTAGCAGACATCAGAGACTATTAATATATCACTTGGTGTAAGTATAGGTTATTCAGCAAGTTATCTATATGTTAATAAAAATCTGTACACCTGTGGAAAACCTGTGGAAAACTCTGTGAAAAACCACTTTTCCACATATCTTCAACCGCAATTATAATCGAACAGAATTTATATAAAAACAGGGTTATTGACTAACGATAATAAGTGTATATTTCTTTATAAATTAAGAAATTAACACATTTTATATATCTGACAGCAAAAACAATGAAATTTTACTTGAGATATGGTTTTCAACACTTTTCCACACCAATTCCACAGGATTGTGGAAAACCTGTGGAAAACCCATATATAGCGTCACTCATTGAGGTAGCCAGAAATGAATGCTCACTTTATAATCTTTCTTATGGCATCGGTATATGGAATAGGAAATCCGCTAATTGATTTTCTCTGCTATGCAGATGAAGAGGATCTCGATTATCTCTCGCTGAATAAGGGGACGATGCTTCTTATTGATGAAGAGAAAAGAGAATCAATCATAAACAGAATGAAAGGACGGAAGATGATATCCTCCTGCGGTGGATCCTGTCCTAATACGATGATTACCCTGAGAGCGCTCGGAACAGAGACAACCCTTGCAGGTGGCGTAGGTACAGATGAATACGGTTCACTATATAAAGAGAAACTCAGAAAGAACGGTGTACATGATGAAACTATCGTATTTGATGCCGTTACAGGTACTTCTATTATCCTTCTGACTCCGGACAAGGAAAGGACTATGAACACCTATCTGGGAGCTAACAGGTTATTCGATGAAGGCAATGTGAACATAAAAAGCCTGATGAATGCGGATTTATTCTATTTCACAGGCTACATGTGGGATACAAAACCCCAGCAGAGAGCTGTGACGAAGGCAATGGAGATAGCGAAAGAAAATGGTATAAAGATAGCTTTTGATCTCGCCGATCCTTTTGCTGTCGGGCGATATAGAAAGACTTTTCTCTCGATAATCGAGAATTACTGCGACATAGTACTTGCAAACAGCGAAGAAGCAAGATTCCTCTGTGATAACTATGATGCCTACGAATGCTGCAGATCCATGGGAAAACTCTGTGATACTGCCATCGTCAAGAACGGGAAACATGGTTCTTATATATCGGATCATAGGAAAATGATTGCAGTGCCATTATATGGAACAACACATCCTGTCGACACAACAGGTGCCGGAGATACATATGCAGCTGGATTCCTTTATGGATATATAAATGGATATGATCCTGAAACCTCAGGTAAGATCGCTTCCTATCTGGCAGGTGAGATAATCAGCAGCCTTGGTGCGCAGTTCTCTGAAGAGAAGGCTGAAAGCGTAAGGGAATATATCAAAAGCAATTTCATGAAATAAGGCCAGCATTACGCTGACCTTATCCATAAATATGATTTATCAGTAGTTCTGACCAACAAGCTCGAAATATGCCTGAGGATGAGCACAAACTGGGCATACATTAGGTGCCTTCTTACCGATTACGATATGTCCGCAGTTTCTGCACTTCCAGATCATATCTCCCTCTCTTGAAAATACAAGGCCTTCCTCTACGTTCTTAAGAAGAGCAAGATATCTCTCCTCATGATGCTTCTCGATAGCAGCAACACCTCTGAACTTTGCTGCTATTTCCTTGAATCCCTCTTCCTCAGCTACTTTAGCGAACTCAGCATACATATCTGTCCACTCGTAGTTCTCACCCTCTGCTGCTGCCTTGAGGTTCTCCGGTGTTGACTTGATATCGCCACCTTCAAGGTACTTGAACCAGAGCTTAGCATGTTCTTTCTCGTTGTCTGCTGTCTCAAGGAAGATTGCTGCAATCTGCTCATAACCTTCCTTCTTAGCCTTAGAAGCAAAGTATGTATACTTGTTTCTTGCCTGGCTCTCGCCTGCAAATGCCGTCTGAAGATTCTTCTCAGTTCTTGATCCCTTCAGTTCCATAGTCATTCTCCTTCTCTTTTTCTCTGCATTTACTGCAGATACCTTCAAATATAAGCTCATGATAGGTAAGCATGAATCCATCTTCCATAGGCTCAGCCACTATCTCTGGCTCTTTACTATATGATACAGCAACATCAGCGACATGTCCGCATTTAATACAGTATGCGTGGTGATGCTTATCTACACGATGATCATAATGGGTCTCTCCGCCATCTACAGAGATAACCTTTCCTATTCTGCCTTCCTCTGCAAGAGAAGCCAGATTACGGTAAACCGTTGCTTTCGATATCGTACTGTGTTCTTTAGATATCACCTTATAAATATCATCAGCACTCGGATGACCACAGAAGGACTGCACTGCTCGATATGTTATCTCTTTCTGCATTGTATTCCTTCTTTCCATGATACTCTTTCCTTATTAATAATGATTATCATTAGTAGAATACTTATTATCCTCCTATTAGTCAAGAAAAAAATGCAGACAGAATCCCTGCCTGCATTTCTGATATTTATAATAAGCTGATTATTTCTTCGGTATGATTCTTACCTGCTTATAAAGACCTTCGCCCTCGCTCTTTGTCTCAACACCGTCGAAATCATTGAGTGCTGTATGAACAAGCCTTCTTTCAAACGGATTCATAGGATCGAGAAGTCTGGATTTGCCGCTTCTCTTCACCTGTTCTGCAATCCTGTAAGCATTACGGATGATCTGCTCTTCATGTCTCATCCTGTAATTCTCGCTATCGATAACAACCTTGATATCCGGATCAAGATTACCAGCATACACATTGGTTATAAGCTGGATTGCATCGAGGTTCTTGCCTTTTCTGCCTATGATTATCGAAGAATCATCACTATCAATTGAAAGACCTATTTTTGTATCGCGGCGGAATGAAATAGATGTCTTTCCTTTATATCCCATCTTCTGGATAAGAGTATCAACAAATTCTATTATCTTCCTCTCATTGTCATTCTGAGGTTCCGGATCGCGATTCTCAGGAGCTTCTTCCGCTTCTGGTTCTTCTTCCTCAGGCTCCTCTTCAATATCGCTATCATCTTCACCGAAATAGACTCTGATTCTCACGTTTCCCTTTCTGAAAAGGCCTTTCTTCTCCTTTTCAAGGATTTCAACATCGAAATCATCGCGGTCAAGACCAAGCTCCTCTACTGCTTTATCTATTGCTTCCTGTTCTGTTCTGCCTTCAAATTCCTTATGCATTTCATTTTCTCCTGTTCTTTCTCTTTGCCTCTTTCTTTGCCTGCTTAATGGCATCCTTTTCGGCAATTTCCTCTGCATACACAGCTTTCTTCTTCTTGTTTACGAACATCTGCTGTCCAATCGAGATGACGTTGACAGTCGACCAGTAAAGAAGAAGTCCAGATGGTGCGTTATACATGATGAAGAAGAATATAATCGGCATACCATATGTCATAAATGCCATCATTCCCTGCTGTGCGCTTGCCTGGCTTCCTGACTGCGTTATCTTCATTGAGAATATCATGGAGATGGTATAGAGAATCGGAAGAAGATGTATCTGCGTACCTAAGAATGGTATGGCAAACGGTAATGTATAGATTGTATCAGGTATTGAGAGATCTGGTATCCATCCTGGAATGAACATGGATCCTCTGAGATCGAAGTTAGTATTCAGAAGCCCATAGAGCGCAATGAAGATAGGGAACTGTATGAGCATAGGAATACATGATCCCATAGGATTGATTTTCTCTTCCTTATACAGCTTTGCCATTGCAGCGTTCTGTGCTTCTGGATCATCAGGATATCTTTCCTTTATCTCATTGATCTTAGGAGTAAGCGCACCCATCTTTGCAGTAGAATCCATACCCTTCTTTGCAAGCGGCTGAAGAAGAAGCTTTATGAGGATTGTAAGGAGGATGATTGCTACTCCGTAATTCGGAATCACCTTATAGAAAAGCTGGAGTATCCAGTTGAGAATATTCTCAAGCCATGTGAGCCAGCTTCCATCTATTATCGATGTGAGATCTTCACCATCAACTGAGAAAACACTTTCACCATTCTCATAAATCGAAAGATTGCTCTTTACCTTAGGTCCAGCATAGAAGGAGTACATATCACTTGAATCAGAAGAAGCTGCAGCTGCTCTTTCAATATAAATGATATCCTCCTGAGGTACTCCAGTATCATTTGTATACTGCATAGCACCTGCAGAAGCTACTGTTATGCTGTCATCTGGAATAAGCATGAATGTAAAGTATTTTCCGGAAAGCGATATCCAGTCGACTTTCTCATCTGAATCAGAAGTGAACACACCATCACTGAATCTGGCGTCGCTGCGGTTTTTCTCATCGTATCGTACGGAAACACGCCTGTAGTCATAGTTATTAGACATTGACTCAAAAGCTGGTCCAATCTGAGGTCCGACGGAAAGCGTATACATGGTACCATTATCATTGATAGGAATTATGCTGTTTCCGTTCTTATCTCTGAAGCTGACAGCAAGCTGTATCATGTATTCACCATTATCTGGGATAGCAAAACGCTTCTCTATAGTGAATTCCTCACCAGTGTCATCGCTTATGAAATCACGTGTGAACGTGACGATTGTAAGAGGAAGCGTGCTATGTCTTGATTCTGTATAGTAGAATCCCTCGTCAATAGGATCGGATAATCCCTTTCCGCTATACATCATGAATGCATTTACTGCTTCATCATCCCTGAAGAGAAGTTCGACAGGCTGTCCGTTATCACTATGATTATTGAGCTTTATGGAACTCACTGAAGCGCCCGCAGGATCGAATGTAATGCTATATTCTCCCGCTTTCACTTCAAAAGGCGTGATATCAGGTTCAACCCCGACAGCTGTTATACCGCCTACTGTATTATCCGGAAGCACTGTATCTGTATTATTTACAGCCTCTTCCGCAATTTCTTCACTTACTGGTAATTCCGGTGCAAAGAACACTGTCTGTATAGTCATACCTACTGTTATGACAATTACTGACAATACGATTGCAATGATGGTATTCCTATCCATCTTTTCTCCTTAGTGATGGAAGAGACGTATCCGGAAGCTGGAATAGGAATCTCTGCTGATGAGAAAGAAAATGAACGTTATTTCCGATGTGACCTGTCCAGAAGCTCTATAAAGCCGGACTCAAGCAAGGAAAAACCGGAAACCTTACCAGGATACAGTATAAGGACATAGTCCTTACCCTCTTCTTCCACAGGTTCTTCTGAATTTATCCTCTTTTCATAGCACCTGAATATTTCCTTTGACCTGCGTCTTGCCTTATTTCTCTCGACTGCAGTACCGAAATGCTTTCTAGGTATAACTATAATCCGATCAAAACCCAGATTGTTATCAAGACTAATCAATCGCATTCCCTGACCTGAATATGATCTTCCAAGCCTGAAAATGCGATCGATATCTTCTTTTTTCCTGATTATTTCTCTCTTAGTAAGGCTTCTTCTCATCGCTAGCTGTAAGGCTATGTCTACCCTTAGCTCTGCGGCGAGCAAGCACCAGGCGTCCACCCTTTGTGGACATCCTTGCACGGAAACCGAACTTTCTTGTTCTCTTCATCTTACTAGGATGATAGGTTCTCTTTCCTTTGTAACTCATCTGATCTACTCCAAATCTAACGCTGTAAAGCGAATAATTTCTTTAATTTGTGGCCTTATATCCGATTATGGGATTGTAGCAAACACGGCATCAGGCGTCAAGATACGCAAATCACTGCATTCTGAGTATTTTCATATCATCTATAAGTACCTCAGGATACCTGCTGTTAAAATCCTTTATTATCCGTCCTTTCTCAAGCATCAGCCTGTTCTTAGCAGCGGCTCCCTTTGCATATACTGATATAGTATGTCCATCTATGGAAGCAAATGATGTTACACTTCTGAGACTTTTGCCAGCTATCAATGGCCATTCCCTGTGATATTTTATAGACGGATTCATCTCAGCATTTGAGATATATTCACTTAGAAGCTCGCCTATACTCTTAACATCCTTCAACTCTATATTCCCCTTTTTCGACAGTATAGAATATAGCATTCTCTTTCTTCTCTGAAAAATAATTCTCTCGCGGAAGAAATGTATAGAAAGCCTGGGAATAAGCAGGAAGGGACGAGAGAACTCGTCCTCTTTTCTCATTATCCAGCTCAAGAAGAACATCATCTATAAGAAGAACTGGTTTATTTCCGCTTTTCAATGTGAAATATCTTGCTTCAGCTATCCTGAAAAGAATTGATGCAAGTCTTATCTGCCCTGTAGATCCTACATTCTGGAAAGGTACTCCATCAGATACTACAGTGAATCTATCTCTATGAGGTCCTGATGATGTTGTCATCATTGCTGCATCGCGCTCATGTGTGGACTGCAGATATGATAATATCTCATCAGTATTCTCCATATTCCATGATGGCTGATATCTAACGCTTACATCCATATTCTCACCCGATATGCTTCTGAATAATTCAGGAAAGAATGAATTGAATTCATAAACTGCTTCAGCACGTGCTTTTATAATGTCGATACCATACAAAGCGAGTCTCTCATCATATAAATCAAGAAGAGATAAATTGCCTGTTTTTATCGCTGCATTACGCTGTTGAAGAATTGCTTTATATGAACGCAGAGTATCAAAGAAAACAGGTGAATAAAGACTCATCATCTGATCGAAGAACATTCTTCTTTCTGAAGGTTCCCCTTTTACAAATGATATGTCGTCATGAGAAAAGACTATGCAAGGAAAGCTATATATGAGATCACGTCTGTCCTTAAGTTCCTTACCATCTATTGATATTATCCTTCTGTTTCCATCGAATGAAACAGAAAGACTCTGCTTTATACCAAGATCATCTATGAATGTTGATTTCAATGAAAAAGAATCAGTATCCTTTTTTATCGCTTCTTTAAGATGGTTAGTACGGAAAGATGATCCATAACATAGAACATAAACAGCCTCAAGCATATTAGTCTTCCCTTGGCCGTTTATACCGCTGAATACTATATCCTCCGCATCTGAAGGAATGGATGCAGAGGATATATTCCTGAAATTATCTATTGAGAATGATATGAATCTCATGAAAGCTGCATTGGCATAAGAACATAGAGATAATCCTTCTCCGGTTCTGCCGTGAATATCATAGCTGATGAAGGACGCAGGAATCTTATGCTTATGTATTCAGAATCTATCTT
>JADIMF010000112.1 GCA_017694915.1 Candidatus Ornithospirochaeta stercoravium | reverse complement strand
GAGGGGATTATGTCTCGATAAGATATTTTGACAATCTTGTCCTCTTCCTTGCCGGTTTTGGAACTGAAGAGTGCGGAATGATTGGGGAATGTTCTCTATCGTATGCAATTGAGGCAGATGGCTCTGTATATCCGTGTGATTTCTATGTGATTGATAGATACAGGCTGGGGAATATTGCAGATGATTCTTTTGCTGAAATAGATAGAAAAAGGCAGGAAATAGGATTTGTTGAGAAATCCAGGGAAAAGGATCCAGGATGCCTTTCCTGCAGATACTTTCCGATATGCCGCGGTGGTTGCAGACGCTACAGGGAGAGTTTCCTCACCGGTAGTATGGAGAGAAATCATTTCTGCGCATCTTACAGGATGTTCTTCGATGAATGCCTTCCACAGCTTATTCAGATGGCTGAAAAGGAAAGGAGCTTCAGAGAAAGCAAGTTACAATGAGTCTTGATTAGTGTATCATCAGGCAGAAGGAGTTTTTTTATGACAAGACCAGATTCGCCGATTGGGTATGCGTTACTCGCTGCAGATACAATGATGAGGAAGTTCAAGGCAGAGAATCTGCCTCCTGAAGGGCATTTCCATTATCATCAGGGAGTATTCCTCTCAGGAATGCTGAAGATTGCGGCATTGGAGAATCGTGATGATATCTTCCAGTATGCGAAAGACTGGGTTGATTCAGTCTTCAATGATGATGGAAGCGCTAAGATCGTGGATTATGGCGATCTTGATGATATACAGCCGGGAATCCTTCTTTATCCTATTTATGACAAGACAGGGGATGAAAGATACAAAAAGGAAATGGACTATGTGATAGGAGAGTATCTTGCCTGTCCAAGATGCAATAACGGGGGGCTTTATCACAAAGTCAGGCTCACTGGCCAGATGTGGCTTGATGGTCTTTATATGGCAGGTCCTTTTGTCTCTGAATATGGCCGTCGTTTCAATCACCCTGAATATATAGATGACATCTATCACGAGATCCTGACCATGAAAGCTGTCACAGAAGATAAGGATACAGGCCTCTGGTATCATGCATGGGATGAGACAAGGAAAGCAGACTGGGCAGATGAGACCACAGGCCATTCACATGAATTCTGGGGTCGTTCGATAGGCTGGGTTCCTGTTGCCATTCTTGACGTGATGGATCAGATGGAGGAATCAGATCCTAGAAGAGCGGAACTCGGGAAAGTCGCTTCTGATCTTCTGAATGCAATCATAAGCTTCCAGGGAGAGGATGGAAGATGGTATCAGGTGGTGAACAAGGTAAAGGAAAAGGGGAACTGGCCTGAGAATTCCTGCTCATCGCTTTTCGCTGCTGCGATTGCGAAAGCTGTAAGGTATGGTGTTCTTCCTGAAAGCTGCGCTGAGAATGCATGGAAGGCTTTCAGAGGCGTTTCCGGCTCCCTCGCGATAAACGGTGATGATCTTGAGGTTGGCAATGTCTGCATCGGAACAGGCGTTGGCGATTATGATTTCTATATAAACAGGCCGTGCTCCATCAATGATCTTCATGGAGTCGGAGCATTCCTTCTGATGTGCGCTTCCATGGAAGAACTCAGGAGATGGGAAAATGAGCGCTGAGAATCTACTTCTGATACAGACAGATGAGTGGCCGGGATATCTTCTTGGCGGAAACGGCAGGAGTCCTGTGATGACTCCAACGCTGGATGCGCTTGCTGAAGAGGGAATAAGATTCACGAACTGCCAGAGTTCATGTCCTGTGTGCATTCCTGCACGCAGGAGCCTGATGACAGGAACCTTCCCTTCGACGCATGGTGACAGGGTTTATTCCGACCACATGGAGATGCCTGAAGCGGAAACTCTTGCTGAAGCGTTTAGAAAGAAGGGTTATCAGACATATGCGGTGGGAAAGCTTCATGTTTATCCTCAGAGAAACCGCATCGGATTCGATGATGTCATTCTCATGGAAGAAGGCCGCTACGAGATGGGCTCCATCGATGATTACCAGATATGGCTTGGGGAGAATGGGTATATAGGGGAGGAGTTCTCTCATGCGATGGGAAACAATACCTATTACACGAGGCCATGGCATCTTCCTGATAATACACATCCGACAGTATGGGCGACAGACCAGATGTGCCGGACTATCATGCGTCGAGACCCGACACGTCCGTTCTTCTTCTATATGTCATATCAGTTCCCGCATCCGCCTCTTGTCCCGCTTCAGTCATATCTCGATATGTATTCCTTCGATGAGATAGAGCTCCCGGATCTTGATAAAGACGACTGGAAAGATCGTTATGATATCCTCCGTTTCTTCACAGAAGATGGAAAGGCATACAGTGACAAGGAGAAGAAAATGGCTCTTCGGGCATTCTATGCCCAGTGTACGCTCATCGACCATCAGATCAGAAGACTCGTAGGCACTCTCCGTGAAAACGGGCTTTTGGACAATACCGTTATTGGTTTCATCAGCGATCATGGCGATATGCTTTTCAATCATGGTATGGTTGCCAAGCGAGTGTTCTATCAGGAATCATCCAATGTCCCTTTCATACTTTCCGGAAAACCTCTTGAGAAGTACAGAGGAACCGTCACTGATAAGCTCTGCGCCCTTGAGGACATAATGCCAACGCTTCTTAATATCTTCGATATCCCTGTTCCGGAAACAGTGGAAGGTGTCGATATTCTCTCGTCTGAGCGGGAGATGCTTTTCGGTGAGATATCCGAAGGAGTGAAGGCTACGAGAATGGCAACCGACGGACGATATAAGCTTATTTATTATCCGTATGGCAATGTTAAGCAGCTTTTCGACCTTGAGAATGATCCTGAAGAGCATCACGATCTGGGAAATAAAGCAGAATACAAGGCCATACAGGAAAAGCTGGAAGCCTACCTTGTTGCCCATCTTCATGGAAAAGAGGATCTTTCCTGGGTTAAGAATGGAAAGCTTGTAGGCTATCCAGAGGATGGAAGAGCTATCCCGTTCGGCTATGGTCTTTCCAATCAGAGAGGCCTCCATTGGCCGATTCCTTCTGAGTATAAGAATACGAAATAATTGGAATGATAATCAGCTTGAGTCCTTTTCCTGTAGGAGCCAAGCTGATGTTGTTTTAAGTTCTTTTCAATTCTGATTTTGTTCTTCGAGCCAGGCTAGGGCGGCTTTCAGTCTCAGGTCATTGCCTGTTTTGAAATCCGATGGACTGAACGTAACCTGTTCATCCACAGGAATACCTTTTCCTTCATAATTCGTTCCATTTATGTATCTTGACTGACAATAAGGCGTGTAAATCAGAGTTATATAAGGAGCTACTGTTGTAATTCCTCCATTGAATAATATCTCAGAGAGTTTGCTCTCGCTGTCTGTGATAAGCGCTCCGTTCCCGCCCTGTGAATGTGCTCCGAAAAGACGGACGTTGTAACCATATGTATCGCGAAGCGACATGAATGCGAACGTAGACATCTCTGCACACGATACACTGTTTTCATTGAGGATAATCGCTATAGGAACATCATCACTGAATGTTCCATATTCAAATAAATTGCATCTTTCGATTATGAAAGGACTCCATACGGTATAGTCCGTTCTGTTCTCGCTGTTTTTTCGTCTCGTGTCTCCGATCCTTAAGGAATCAGCGCCCTCTGGCATGAATGCTGTCCAGAGAATTGCCATGTCGCTGACAACACCTCCTGAATTTCCCCTGAGATCTATGACGACACCTGTCGTGTTCTCATCTGTCACAAGCCTGAAGAATTCCTGTATGATTTCCGAGACTTCATTCTCTCCAGATATTAATGCCGCAGTGATGTAGGGATAGAAATTGAATCCGCTGAATGCGAAATAGACAATTCCATCGCTGTTTCTGCCGAGTGCAATATGAAATTCATTTGTATTGGTACTTTTGGAAATATTTACATACTGTATACTCGAGAAACCGTAACGGCTGGTTCCTGCAGTTCCAGATCCCGTTGTCGGCAATCCGAAGGAATATTCTATTATGTGCACTGTGTTCTCGTTGTTATAGTCCTGATACCGGTTAAACAAAGATGTTTTCCGTGATTCAGGATCAGCGAAGAATGTGAAGATCTCCTCCTCGGTATAATCCAAGGCCGTAAGATATCTGTACATATATGGTGCAAGAGTTATCGTATTGTCACACTGATCGTCCATCTGCAGTGCGTAATGACCATCGCTGAGATGCTTGATGATATCGAAGAAGTATCTATAAGCGGTAAGGGTATTTGCTTTCTGTTCTGCTGAAGTCCTTGTGTTATCTTCAACAAGCCCTAATTCATCAAAACGACCTTTATATTCATCGTATACCTTGTCCCAGTCCCGACCTTCGTTGTAATCGAGATTCCAGAAGAGATAGTTCGTGCTCATCTTCTTCCAGTAGATGTCGAATGTCTCACCCCATGTCTCAGGTTCGTCGAAGTCTCGGGAAAGATCGGGCTGTGGACGGCATGAAACGGCAACGAGGACAATAAGCAGCAACAGCGGTATTATCTTTCTCATATCACCCTCCACAGGAAACCGATATCAACACAGATGTTGTCGAAATAGGAATGGGCGGCCATGTATGAACCCTTTGCAAGGCTTGTCAGCCCATATTGATATCGGCCGAGAAGAAAAAAACTCCCGTAATCTCCGAGTTCATACGAAGCTCCCAATTCTGCGATGATACCTGCATCGAAGAGATTGTCATCGGCTTCAAAAGGAACGTGCTGATAGAATTCCTGCTTTCCGGACAGATTATCGACGGAAGATATCTCCATCCTGATTTCACCAGCATCCACATCGATGGTCCTTACTCCTATATAGGCGCCTCCGCCTGCGAAGAACCTGAAATCATCAACAGAGAAGGAAAAGCGAAGCGTGAGGGGAATTTCGACAACATGGTGCATCCTGGTGTATTCTTCAAGGATATTTTCCCCATCAGCAGATGTCTTTATATATTCAGAGCTTTTCATCATCCATCTGATTCCGGATGACAGAGAGAACCAGTCATTGAATCTGTATTCAACAGGCATGGCGATATCAAAACCGTGACCGTTCGTGTTATACGTTCCTGTCCATCCTGTGGATGTCTGTATCATGCTGTAGCTGTATCCGCCTTCGATTCCCACGAGAAGCGAAGAAGCGGATAGTGATAATGAAACAGCTATCAGTAACAGCAGAAGCACCAATCTCTTCATGACAAGATTCTAAACCAGAGATGCTCCGAAGAAAACAAAATAAGACGTGTCATGAGTCAAAAAATAATAATCCAGCAATGTTTGCAAGTCATATAATGAACATGAAGAGTGAAAGCATGAAATACACTGTCAAGGAAAAAGAAAAGGAATGGATCAGAAGGGAAGTTCATCATCTCTATCATGATTGCGATGTGAATTGTGCAAGCACCATGCTCCACTGTCTCTCCGTGTTGTTTTCCATGCCGGTCAGCGATGATGTATTTGCATCTGCACTCGGCATGCATGGCGCTGGATACTATCGAGCTCAGTGCGGTCTTGTCGAGGGTACGTTGATGTTCATCGGACTTTATGGCTGGAAGATTGGCAGCAGTAGGGATGAGATAGTCTCTCTCTGCTATGGATTTGCGGAGGCTTTCGAAAAAGAGTTCTCTTCGCTTCGCTGCAGGGAGCTGAGGCCTGGTGGTTTTTCCGAGTCCGATCCTCCGCACCTCTGCGAGAATCTCACAGTTGAGGCAATCATATTCAGCTATGGATATCTGAGATTGCAATTCAGCTAACTAATTTTACAGAATGGCTTTTTCACGTCCTCGGGTTTCTATGCTATGATAGGAAAAGTATTATCCCAAGAAAAGAAAAAGCCTCAATCATTTCTGACTGAGACTCTGAAGCGACCGACGGGAATCGAACCCGCATCTTCAGCTTGGGAAGCTGAGGTAATAGCCACTATATGACGGTCGCAAGGTAGATTTGAGGATATACGTTTTTCATTTAAAGCGCAAGGTGAGACCATGGATGAGATAGAAAGAAAAGAACACTATAAGATGATGACGGAGACACCGGTTCCGCGCCTTATATGGCGTCTTGCGATACCGACAATCATAAGTATGCTCGTCTCTTCGATATACAACACAGCTGACACGTTTTTCGTATCCCAGCTTGGAACGAGTGCCGCGGGAGCTGTTGGTGTCGTGTTCTCTGTCATGGCGATCATACAGGCTATCGGGTTCACAATCGGTATGGGCGCTGGTAATATCCTGTCGCGTCAGCTTGGAGCGAAGGAAGATGAAGAGGCTACCATAACTGCAAGTACCGGTTTTGCATTCGCGCTTGTTCTTTCCCTGCTTCTCTCTATTTTCGGTATTGCATTCCAGAAGGATCTGATGCGGCTCCTTGGAGCGACTGAGACAATATTGCCTTATGCTGAAGCTTATGCCGAATACATCTTTCTTGGCTGTCCTGTCATGTGCCTTTCTTTTGTCATGAATAACTACCTGAGGGCGGAAGGGAAGGCGATGTATGGAATGATTGGTATAACCATAGGCGGTGTTCTCAATATCTTCCTCGATCCGATATTCATCTTCACGCTCGGATTCGGTACTGCTGGAGCTGCGATGGCAACAGCGCTTTCCCAGCTTATATCCTTCTGCATACTTCTTTCATTCTTCCTCCGTGGAAAGAGCAGCGTACGCATATCGCTGATGAAGGTATCCAGGGATATAAAACTCTATCTGAAAATAGTACTGATAGGCCTTCCGACTCTCATGAGGCAGGGCCTAGCCTCGATTGCTTCCGTTGCACTCAATGTAGCGGCTGCAGCTTTCGGAGATGCAGCAGTTGCCGCGATGAGCATTACCGGCCGTATAATGATGTTCGCATTCTCTGCCATGCTCGGTTTCGGACAGGGATTCCAGCCTGTTTCGTCATTCAATTACGGGGCAAAGCGCTTCGACAGGGTGCGCTTGGCTACGAAGTATACGGCATTTGTCGGAACCATCCTCATGCTCTGTGTTTCTGCTCTCTGCATCATCCTTGCACCGGCTATCATGAAAGCCTTCAGGAAAGATGATCTTGAGGTAATAGCAATCGGTGTTTATGCGCTCCGTGCTCAGGCTCTGCTCCTGCCGCTTACAGGAATCGTCACGGCAACGAACATGGGACTGCAGTCAACTGGTAATGCGGTTCCTGCAACGGTTCTTGCCATGGCAAGGCAGGGTATATTCTTCATACCGCT
>JADIMF010000014.1 GCA_017694915.1 Candidatus Ornithospirochaeta stercoravium | reverse complement strand
CCCTGGCAGGAGAAGTAAAATGAGAAAGTTAATAGCATTCATGATGATTGCACTTGTAGCAGCAGGCTTTGCATTCGCAGGCGGAGCAAAGGAGTCAGCAACAGTATCCACAGACGGATCGACATCGATGGAGAAGGTCATCCTTTCACTTGCTGAGCAGTACATGGCTGACAATCAGGGAGTGAATGTAACATACAACCCGACAGGAAGCGGTACAGGTATCACAGCAGCTCTTGAAGGCAGATGCGATATCGGTCTTTCCTCACGCGCTCTCAAGGATTCAGAGATAGCTTCCGGACTTACTCAGACAATCGTTGCTCTTGATGGAATCGCTATCATCGTAAACGCAGATAACCCGGTTTCCGATCTCACAATCGATCAGATTGCAGGTCTCTACAACGGCACATATACAAACTGGAGTGAAGTTGGCGGAGCTGACGCACCTGTTGTTCCTATCGGAAGAGAGGCAGGATCCGGTACAAGAGATGGATTTGAGTCAATCACAGGTACAGAGGATGCATGCGTATACAGCCAGGAGCTCACATCAACTGGTGCTGTAATCACAGCTGTTTCTCAGAACCCGGGTGCTATCGGATATGCATCCCTTGCTTCCAACCTTGACGCAGTAAAGACTCTCACAGTCGAGGGTGTTGCACCTACAGAAGACACAGTCAAGAGCGGTGATTACATGATTCAGAGACCATTCGTATTCGCAACTTCTTCAGAGACACCGCTTTCAGACGCAGCTCAGAAGTTCTTTGATTACTGTGTAAGCGCAGAAGCAGCTCCGATTATCGCAGGTGCAGGCGCTGTTCCAGTAGCAGAGTGATTAAAAGAGGATTCAGAGAATGAATCTCAGAGAGTTCATCGTAGCTAAGGGATATAAGGATAATCCCAGAAGGCTGGTGGAGGATCTGATTCAGCTGGTGTTCCTGATTCTCGGACTTGTTGCGGTCGGCTCGGTTCTGGTTATCACAATATATCTTGTGATTTCAGGCCTGCCGGCCATCTTCAAGATTGGCCCTGTGGAATTCCTTTTCGGAACCCGCTGGGCTTCAACAGCTTCAGAACCTCAGTTCGGTATCCTTCCATTCATCCTTACTTCAATCTATGGTACCGCGGGTGCAATCATAATAGGTGTTCCCATAGGATTCTTCGCGGCAGTGTTCCTTGCGAAGATTGCTCCGAAGAAGGTCAGGGAAATCATGGAGCTCTGTATCGGAGTCCTCGCTGGCATTCCTTCAGTTGTCTATGGTCTTGTCGGTATGACAATCCTTGTTCCCGGAATAAGAATCATATTCGGAGTTCCAGATGGAGCCACGCTTTTCGCCGCTATCATTGTCCTTGCGGTCATGATTCTCCCTTCGGTCATAAATGTTTCCCTTTCAGCGCTTCAGGCAGTACCGAGAGAGTATGAAGAGGCATCTCTAGCACTCGGGGCCACAAGCACTGAGACATATTTCCGTGTTACGGTACCGGCTGCGAAGAGCGGTATATTCACGGCAATCGTTCTCGGTATCGGAAGAGCAATAGGAGAGGCAATGGCTATAATGATGGTCGCAGGAAATGTCGCGAACATGCCATCCATATTCAAGTCGGTAAGATTCCTCACCACAGCTGTCGCATCGGAGATGTCATATTCATCCGGTCTTCAGAGAGAGGCGCTTTTCTCAATAGCGCTCGTACTCTTCCTCTTCATCATGATCATCAACGCGATACTCAATATGCTCAAGGCAGGGGGAAAGCAGAAATGATAGAGAGAATTTCAGGAAAGAGGAAAGCATGGTGTACTGTCATGAGGGCACTGTGCATCATTTCTCTTATCATCGTTACGGCTCTTACGGCATTCATGCTTCTGTATGTGCTTATAAGAGGACTTCCGCATGTTACTCCGGAGCTTCTCTTCACAAAGCCGAGTACACTGCGCAACTCAATTGGAATACTTCCCGATATACTCAACACGCTTTATATCGTCATAACAATGCTTCTTGTCGTGCTTCCGATCGGAGTAGGCGCAGCGATATATCTTAATGAATATGCAACCAATAGAAGAGTTGTAGAGATAATCGAGTTTGCGGCTGAGACGCTCTCCGGTATTCCTTCGATCATCTATGGTCTTGTAGGTATGCTCGTCTTCTGCCAGTTCTGCTCACTTGGAACATCGCTTCTTGCCGGTTCTCTCACACTCGTAATAATGAATCTTCCGACGATAATGAGAACGACCCAGGAAAGCCTGAAAACCGTTCCCGAAAGCTACAGGGAGGGTGCATTCGCGCTTGGAGCAGGTAAGTGGAGAGTTATCAGAACCGTAGTTCTTCCGACATGCATCAATGGAATCATCACAGGATGCATTCTCTCGATCGGAAGGATTCTCAGCGAATCGGCAGCGCTTCTTTTCACTGCGGGATTCGCACACAACGTTAACGGTTTCATAAGAGGCATGGGTAGTGCAGGTGCGACGCTTACAGTCGCGCTGTATGTATACGCAAGCGAAAGAGGTGAGTTCGATATCGCATTCGCCATCGCGGCTATCCTCATGATCCTCACGGTTATCATAAACCTGCTTACAACATACATGGGTAAGCTGATGGAAAGGAGAAACGGACAGTGACAATCATAGAAACAAAGGACCTCGATCTCTGGTATGGGAACATGCAGGCCCTTAAGAAGATAAACCTGGCAATCGAGGAGAAACATATAACAGCACTTATCGGGCCATCGGGATGCGGTAAATCAACATTCCTCAGAACGCTGAACAGGATGAATGACCTTGTTCCTGGTGTCAGGATTGAAGGAGAGGTTCTGTACAATGGAGAGAACATCTTCTCTCCGAAAGTCGATGTGAACGGACTGAGATATGAGGTGGGAATGGTCTTCCAGAAGCCAAATCCATTCATGATGAGCATCTATGACAACATTGCATATGGACCAAGGACTCATGGCATCAAGAGCAAGGTCAAGCTTGATGAGATTGTCGAGAAGGCACTTATCGATGCAGCACTCTTCGATGAGGTCAAGGACAGACTGAAAAAGAGCGCGCTTGGACTCTCGGGCGGCCAGCAGCAGAGGCTCTGTATCGCAAGAGCTCTTGCAGTACAGCCAAAGGTCCTGCTGATGGATGAACCCACATCCGCACTCGATCCTATATCTACGGCAAAGGTCGAGGAGCTCGCGATGAGCCTCTCTGACAGATATACGATCATCATCGTTACGCATAATATGCAGCAGGCTCTGCGTATTGCGCATAAAACGGCTTTCTTCCTTCTCGGGGAAGTAATAGAATATGACGACACGGAGAAGATCTTCTCCACTCCTTCCGATTCACGTACGGAGGATTATGTAACAGGTAGGTTCGGTTGATATGAGAACTAGATTCGATAGTGAGCTTGAGACGCTGTATGTCAGCATGATAAAGATGGGTTCCCTCTCTGAGGAAGCTCTTTCATCGATTCAGAGCGCATTGAAAGGCGGAGACAGGAAAGCGCTTGAAAGCGTTCTTCAGACAACTCATTCAATTGATGAGAAGGAGAGGGAGATCGAGGCTTTGTGCCTTCGTCTGCTTCTCAGAAGACAGCCTGTTGCAAAGGATCTCAGGACAATATCATCTGCGATGAAGATGGTTTCAGACATCGAGCGCATCGGTGATAATGCCGGTGATATCGCGGAGATACTTCCTTTCATCACCGAAGAGGAACTTCCGGGACGTATCGGTCTCGATACGATGTGCGGGGCTGTGATCGATATGGTTACAAGCGCAATTGATGCATTCGTTCATTCAGATGCGGCAAAGGCTTCATCTGTCATAGCATCCGATGATATCGTGGATAAGGCTTTCGTTGATGCAAAGGAACTCATTACAGGGATGATCAGAAGCGGGGATAAGGATGCTGCAGCGGCTCCTGACCTTCTTATGATCGCGAAGTATCTTGAGAGAATGGGCGATCATGCCGCTTCTCTTGCTCGCTGGGTTCTGAACAGCGTGGACGCCAGTGGTGACTGGATCAACAATCCAGTGAAGGTTGATTAATGATTTACTTAGTTGAGGATGATCCATCAATCAGGAAGCTCGTGAGCTATGCTCTTCAGAATGCCGGTTTCTCCGTTGCAGCTTTCTCTTCGGGAGAGGAAATGGAGAGAGACGGAAAGGAGAAGGCTGAGCTTTACCTTCTGGACATAATGCTTCCGGGACGCTCTGGACTTGAGATTCTTGAGACTATCCGCAGTACTCCGGAAACGAGGAATATCCCTGTGATAATGCTTACCGCAAAGGGTACTGAGTATGACAGGGTAGTCGGTCTTGATAGCGGGGCTGATGATTATATCGCCAAGCCATTCGGTATGATGGAGCTCATTGCGCGAATAAAGGCTGTGCTTCGCCGTTCCGGGCAGGACAAGGAAAAGAAGGATCTCATTTCAGGAGGTATATCCCTTTCATCTCTTTCCCATACAGTCCGTGCGGGAGGGGAGAAGGTGGAGCTGACACTGAAGGAGTTCAGCCTGCTTGAGATGCTCATGGAGAATGAGGGAATCGTCCTCGACCGCGATAGAATACTCACGTCCGTATGGGGTTACTCCTTTGATGGAGAGAACAGGACAGTTGATGTGCATATCCGCCACCTGAGGGAGAAGCTCGGTGATTACGGGAAAGCCATTGAGACTGTGAAGGGCGTCGGGTATAGATTCTCGGGGGAGAATAATGAATAAGAAGATTTTCCAGGCGGTTTTTCTTTCGATAATCATCACGATGGTTCTCGTGCTTGCTGTATCGATTGCCGTCTTCTATGCAACTTATGATG
Organism: Candidatus Ornithospirochaeta stercoravium; assembly: GCA_017694915.1. Classification (GTDB taxonomy): domain Bacteria; phylum Spirochaetota; class Spirochaetia; order Sphaerochaetales; family Sphaerochaetaceae; genus Ornithospirochaeta; species Ornithospirochaeta stercoravium. The sequence continues at coordinate 3,250 of JADIMF010000014.1, read as the reverse complement.
AGAGAATCAGCAGGGATCTTGATTCGGAGCTCAGCTTCCTTGGGGAGGCTGTGGCGGTTTCTCCCGATGATCTTGGTTCCTTCGTGATCCCGGGCCATCGTGTGACTCTGATATCATCCGATGGTGCTGTTCTGTTCGATAGCGATGCGGAGGCAGATGAAATGGAAAATCATCTGCAGCGTCCGGAAGTCCAGGAAGCGATAAGCTATGGTCACGGAAGCGATAGAAGGAGAAGCTCAACGCTTTTCGAGAATCTCTACTATTCCGCGCTGCGGCTCGATGATGGGAATATCCTGCGCCTTGCAGTTCCTGCTGGTACAGTATTCTCATTCGTTATGAGCATCCTTCTGCCGATGGCTTTCATTTTGATCGTGCTTATAAGCTTCTTCGCATGGTTCTCATACAAAGCGGCGAGGAAGATAACAGATCCTATAAACGCAATCGATCTCGAGAATCCAGAGGAAGCTGATGGCTATGAGGAGCTTTCGCCGCTTCTCTATAGAATCGCAAGGCAGCAGAACACCATAAAGGAGCAGCTTGCCCAGGCAGAGCGCAGAAGCAGGGAATTCAAGGTCATCACAGACAATATGTCGGAAGGACTTGCTGTAATCGATTCTGAGATGAGGATTCTCTCTGTGAACAAGGCAGCCTACAGGCTGTTCGATGCCGAGCATGTGAAGGAAGGTGATTCCGTTCTCGCTATAAGCCGTCAGGAGGAGTTCTCTGATCTGGTTGCGGCAGCTCTGAAAGGAGAGCGTGCCGAGTCTGTAATCGAGACAGGAACACGTACGCTGCAGGTCATCGCATCTCCTGTCATCTCCGTCGATTCAAATTCCGGAGCCGTTATTATCATCATTGACATCACGGAGAAGGCTGAACGCGAGAAGCTAAGAAGGGAGTTCTCTGCCAACGTAAGTCATGAGCTCAGGACACCTCTGACATCGATTTCAGGTTTCGCGGAGATTCTCAAGAATGGCGGACTTGATGAGAATACCGTCAAGGATTTCGGACTTGAGATCTATAATGAGGCTCAGCATCTGATAGCGCTTGTTCATGATATCATCAGGCTTTCAAGACTCGATGAGGGAGAGAATGGGGAAGACGCTGAAGATGTCGATCTCTCCATAATTGCGGAAGAAGCTGTATCAAGGCTAAGGCGACGCGCTGAATCGAGAGGGATATCCCTTTCATTCGAAGCTGAGAGAAATGCCATCGTGAGAGGTTCTGAATCACTGCTTGATGAGATGGTGACCAATCTTGCCGATAACGCGATCAAATACACAGATCGCGGTGGCTGGGCAAAGGTTACCGTGAAGAAAACGGAAGATTCCGTTGTGCTTGAAGTCTCAGATAACGGCATCGGAATTCCTGAAGAGGATAAGGACCGCGTATTCGAGCGTTTTTACCGTGTGGATAAATCGAGATCGCGCTCTTCCGGAGGTACAGGATTGGGTCTTTCGATTGTGCGTCATGCCGCTTCTTATCATCACGCGGAGATTCATCTTGAATCGAAAGCTGGAAAGGGAACAGTGATAACAGTCAGGTTTCCGAAAACAGGGAAATGAATATAGAGGGCTCTTCGGAGCCTTCTAGTAATTTATGACTACGTTATTTTCTTTTTCTAGTAATTGAATCTCATGACTTTGATTTATACAATGCGTAATGGATTCTGATACAAATCAGGAAATTGTCAGAAAAAACAAGAGGTTCAATGTGAAAGTCAAGCATAATGATAGGCCGTGGGATTTTCTAGATCAGTACAGAGGAAAGGATTTCGAGGGTGAGTGGCCCAGCGTAGTGGAGATGTTCCGCATCTCATGCAAGCGTTATCCTGATAATCTTTTCCTTCATGCTTTCTCTCCCAAGGAAGAGAAGTTCACATACAGGGAAGCAGAGAAGAAGATCGAAGAAGTTTCTTATGCGCTTCTTGCGGATGGGGTGAAGAAAGGCGATAAGATCGCTGTTTCTGGCAAGAACAGCCCTGAGTGGGCCATTGCTTATCTTGCTGTGCTTTTCGCTGGTGCGATAGTCGTGCCTCTTGATTACAGCCTCCGCGACAACGAGATGGAGCATCTCATCTCATTCGGTGGTGTTTCAAGGCTTTTCATCGATAAGGAGAGAATCGGGAATATCGACAAGGATGGTAACCTTGGTCTTAAGAAGTATTCTCTTGAGCCTGATTCCGATTACCCATTCGTTCTTGATATGACAGGAGAGAAGAGAGAGGCTGAGAAATCCTCAGGCAATGAACTTGCCGCGATTCTCTTCACATCTGGTACAACAGGAACACCAAAGGGTGTAATGCTCTCCCATGATAACCTCGTTTCGGACTGCTATCTTGCACAGGGCAATATGAATATCTACTCAACGGATGTGTTCTATGCAATTCTTCCAATACATCACGCATATACGATGCTCGCGGTATTCTTTGAGGCGATGTCGGTAGGTGCTGCAATCGTATTCGGCAAGAAGCTTGTAGTCACCCAGATTCTTAAGGAGCTGAAGGAAGGCCATGTTACGATGTTCCTCGCTGTTCCTATGCTCTTTAACAAGATGATCGGTGCGCTGATGGCTGGTGTGAAGAAGAAGGGAGCCCTTGTCTATGGCCTTGTAAGGGCTATGATGGGCTTCTCAGGTTTCGTGAAGAAGGTCTTCGGTGTGAATATCGGAAAGAAGATGTTCGGCTTCCTTCTTAAGAACCTTTCACTTGAGGAGAACAGAATATGTATCTGCGGAGGCGGACCGCTTCCTGCATCTACATTCAAGATGTTCAATGAGCTCGGTATCGATTTCGTTCAGGGATATGGCCTAACAGAGACATCCCCGATTACGCACCTCAACCCTGTATTCGCTTATATCGAGACTTCTGTCGGAAAGAAGATCCCTGGTGTTGAAGTGAAGATCGAGGATCCTGACAGTGATGGAAACGGCACGATCTATATCAAGGGTTCTGTGGTCATGCAGGGCTACTACAACAACCAGGAAGCGACAGATGAGGTTCTTTCAGCTGATGGATGGCTCAACACCGGAGATGTTGGACATCAGGACGAGAAGGGCTATCTCTATCTGACAGGAAGGGCAAAGAACATCATCGTCACAGAAGGCGGAAAGAATGTATACCCAGAGGAAATTGAGGATCATTTCCAGCTTTATGATGATATCGATCAGGTTTGTGTCATCGGCTACATGATTGATAAAGCCATGAAGAGCGAAGGCATGAGGATCCTTATCTATCCTGCGGAGAAGTACG
>JADIMF010000013.1 GCA_017694915.1 Candidatus Ornithospirochaeta stercoravium | reverse complement strand
CACAGGATTCCTACAGAGAAAAGACAGGAATGCTTGAAACTCTTTGAGCAGGGTTACGGATACAAGAAGACAGCGCAGCTCGCAGGGCTGAATGCTTACACGGTCCGTGAGTATAAGCGCAAGTATGCAGCGGGAGACAATTCCTGGGCATATAGAGGCGGTATGACCGTCTAATGAAACGGTGGGCTGGTGATGAGCCAGCCCTTTATAAAAGAGACATTTCCAGTGATACAAAATCTGAATGTTTCAGATCTTTTATGAATGGAAATGCATATCATCCTGTGGGTATGCGATGGGGGAGTGCACAGGAGAATGAAAGAGCGAAGTCAGGATTCATCGTTCCTGTTCTTCTAGATTTTACAAACAAGGGCATCATCTTAGCCTGTGCGGATGGTGTCCTTATTTTCAAAAGGAGTTTTGCATGTCAGAAATGGTTTTTGACGTGATAAAAGATATTCTTGTTGGTTTTGTTTCCGGGGTAGCTGGTGGATTTTGCTATAACAAGGTTTGTAACAGAAAATCCATAAAGCAGATACAGAAAGCAGGTAATAACTCGAATCAGATTCAAGTGGGGGATAAAAGTCATGAGTGATTCACAGAAACAAGTGGCGGAAGAGAATGCAAATCAGATTCAGGTTAATGGAGATCTTATCATTCATAATGGGACGACTCTCCAAGAAGCATTTTCGATATTTGATACCCTCAAAACAGCCTGTGTCGAGTTGGCTGTTTCACAAGCTAAGGAACGTGTAAAAACCCTCGAGGATAAACTGAAAGAAAGAATTGAGAAGTTGGAGGAAAGGGTAAAAGTCTTAGAGTCTTTTTCTGATCCATCCTTTCAGGTTTCTTTAATGAATGCACAGAAATCTGCAGCTTGTTCAGAAAATGAAATTTCGATTGATATTCTTACTGAATTGATTATCAGCAGAGTAAATAAAGGGGATAATGTTCAGAATAGGATAGGAATCAATCATGCGATAGAAATCATAGATCAGGTTGATGCTGAATCTCTTTGCGCATTGACAGTGCTATATGCAGTTGAAAACTATATTTATGCAACGGGAAACCCTTGTGAAGGTATAAAGTATTTGAATGAGTTTTATAACTCTTTGATGATTCCCGAATTGCGTAGCTTTGATAAGCAATGGCTTGATGGACTTGATATACTTAAGGTAATTAGAATTAACCAAGCTCAAAGATTTAAGAAATTCAGTGAATATTATCCTTCAATTATGGGTGGATATTCTTACGCGGGAATTTCTAAAGATTCCAAAGAGTATGTAGAAGCCAAAAAAATCCTTGAAAAAGTCGACGCTTTATCTTTACTTGTTGATAATGTTTTCATGCCAGGATATGCAAGGCTGAATGTCGTAGATGAAGCTCAGCTGGATAAGATTCTTGCTATTGTAGATGTCGATGGAAAGCAAATGCATGTTCCTATAAAAGCTGATGTTTCGGAAGCATTACACGCGGTTTGGGGATTGTACACAAAAGATAATAAGGTGAATAAAACAGCTTCTGCAGCATTTATGGAAGAAGTGGATTCTTTTCCTGCAATAAAGCAAATTCATGAATGGTGGGATTCATTTCCGTTTTATTTTGATATTACTCGTACTGGTGGTGCTATTGCATACACTAATGCAAAGCGTATTGCTCCAGATTTGCCGGAATTGCCATTTTGAGTAGATGTCAGGATAGCCTCTTTGCCTGTGCGGACGATATCCTGATTATTTGTATGAAGAAAAAGGAGATATTTATGGTAGTTAAAATCAGCAGAAAATTTAATGATCAAGAGTATTCAATGACTATTAAACGAGTCGCAGATGTAAAAAAGGCTTTAATTGAGTTCTGCATTGATAGCGCAGAGGACCATTCTGTTTTTAAGGAATGCGGTGATGTCATTAAGAAAATCAGAGGATATAATGAAGGCTTTGGTAGTGCAGAAAATGCCAGAGAGCAATTTAATAAATATCTTGAAGTGGATAGTGCTTCTTCATTTTCTTCTGGTACCGTTGTCTATTTTAAAGAACTCATTCGTGTTATGGCCATTACAAATGGGCTTGGGCATTATTTCGAAATGTTATCATCGATGGATGTGACAGTATCATTCCTGAAAGAATGTTTTGAAGAGAGAGTTTCTGGTTTTATTTTCCTTGATTGGAACGAAGTGTCTACAGATAAAGTCGGAGATAATCAGATTCTTTATATTTCAAATGATGAATTAGATAAAAAATACGAATCTATACTTGATGTAGCTTATAAAACAGGAAAATGCGGGAAAATAACTTTTAATGAAATAAGTCATTACTATTTCACATCAAAAGATCTTGAAGAAAACGCAGGGCTTGATGAGACGTTAAGGCATGAAATAATCAAAATTGTAAATACAACATTGGCAAGGAAATTCAGGGGGTAATTATGGAAACAACATATGACGAGATAAGAGAATGTATTAATAAAAAAACCTCAGGATCTTGGAATCTTCTTCTTGGTAATGGATTCAGTATCAGTTTTGATTCTTCATTTGGTGCGGCGTCAAATATTGAGAATCCAAAACATAAGAAAAAGAATTCGGCTACAGTCGGAACCGATTATGAGAAAGAAAAAGAACTTGAATTGAAAGATTTACAATATATTAGGAGTTATGCAAAAAAACTAGGAATGTTTGCACCTTCTAAACAGTCAAATTCAGCAAATTCACTTATTGAATTCTTCCTTTCTCCACTATTTGCCTTGATGCGTACTGTGCAATCTGTACATCCTGAAAACGAGAATGCTATTCGAGATTCAGAGGCAAAGAAATGCGTTAATTTTCTGGCTCCTTTCATGGAATATGGGAAGGTTTTTTCGTTGAATTACGATATGTTGCTTTTGTGGGCATTTGTGCATGCCTATGAAATACAAGAAATAGGAAGCGATGGCCTGCCTCCGTATAAAGACGGATTCACTAAAGATGAAAAAGGTCTTTTGTATTGGGAAAAAACAGAAGACCAAAATATATATTATTGCCATGGTGCCCTCAATTTAGAAGCTAAAGGAACTGATAGTTTTAAGCGTCATTACGAGGAACGTTCATTATATCCGATTTCTAGAAGACTTTTCTCTGCTGGCCCTGATGATTTGGTTCTTGTTAGTGGCTCGAACTCCTGCGAGAAGATAAAGAAGATAAATAAAAGTGCATATCTCATGGATTGCATTGATACTTTGGAACACGTAAAAGATAATCTGGTTATTATTGGTGTTGCCTTGGATTATGAAACTGATTCTCACATTGTGGATGCAATCAAGAAAGCTCATTTGGCTGATACAGAAATATATTATGGATATTATTCTCCAGATGATAAGAGCCTTGCGGAGGATTTGTTCAAGCAAGAAAAAATGTTTAACATTCATTATTTTCCGACAAATGAACTTCATATCTGGAGATAATTGGTTTAATTTGAGGCTATATCCATCAAGGAGTTAGCAATGAAAAAGACTGTCTGCGTTATCCAGACAGTCCTTCTACGCCCCGGATTTATGATTTTCCAATTGGGGCCGACGTATCTTTTAAGTCGTCTCCACGACTCTCTTGATACTTTTCGGGGGTATCTAGAGCTGTCCCCGCCAGATTTCGCTTCTGGCTTCTTTTCTTACCGCTTTCCTGCGGCTCCTATAGATGCTTCAGGTTGCACCTAAGACTTTTTCCTAGCAGGATTTACCTTCCTGCCTTTGTTACCTATAAACTATCATCAGATAGGAATGTCGTCAAACAAAAAATGCTTGAATTGACACTCTTTTATCTCTTGGAATATTTTCGCTCATTTAAACTGGTTAAGCGTTTAGCCAATCATCTGTTTGAGCTGTGCCTTCGCATTCCTTACTGTCTGCTGATACTGATTCTCAAGTCTCTCAAGGTTCTTTGAAGCAGCTTCCATGAATTCCTTGTCATTCTCATATGTCAGGTGTATATCCTGGCCATACTGCTTTGAGAGCTTCTCAGATTTCTCATCGAGTATAGGCTTGTACTGAGCCTTCATCTTCTCTACAAGGTCCTTTCTGTGGAGCGGATACTGATTCAGGAATCCTATGAGCTCATCTGTAAGAGCAAGTGCATTGCTGTTGTTGTCAGAGGCAATTGCAATGATTGTCTTTATTCTCTTGAATCTCTCTTCATTTCCTTCTTCGCTTTCCGGAAGCGATATATTCGCGTCCGCAGTCATCAGAAGGCCTTCCTTCACAGCCTTTGGATCAATGTCCTTGAGGTTAGTTATGAAGGCTTCATCGTCGGCTTTATCGGCAAGCATGTAGCTGCCTGCAGCTTTCCTTGCTTTCTCGACATCCGACTGGTATTTCATCTTTTCCTTATCTATAGTGATGCCCTCTGTTTTCTCGAGGGCGATCTCCCATGCACTTTTTATCTTTCCCATAGCCATAAATATATCCAAAGAGCGGGGATGCGGCTATAGGATGTGGACAACTCTTCACGGTTAATATAGGCTGTCGGATGTTATGGATAATAGTGGCATTGTCTATGCATTCGATATATTCGGAACCCTTATCTTTGCCATTACCGGTGCGGTTAAGGGTGTAAAGAACAGACTTGACTTCCTTGGTGTTATAGTATTCGCCATCACAGTCGGCTGCGGAGGCGGAATGCTCCGCGATGCTCTCCTTGGAATATTCCCTGTAGCGGTATTTACTGACAATGCTTATGTCATTGTCTGCATTATAGCTGGAGTGAGCGTATTCCTTCTTAGTCCTAAGACGGTCGGAAGGTGGTCAATGATTCAGTATTTCGATGCTGTTGGGCTTGGTGTATTCACAGCCATCGGCTGTGTAAAGGCTGAGCTTCTTGGTCTTGGTACGATTGGTGTTATAACAAGCGGGGTGTTCGGAGCTGTAGGCGGAGGTGTCATAAGGGATGTCTTCTCCCGTGAGATTCCAATGGTATTCACCTCAGACTTTTATGCCTCTGCTTCTATTCTCGGAGGACTGCTGTTCTCCATCATGTATAACATCGGTGTGGATCATAATCTTCTGATGTACTCAACGGCAGTCTTCACTGCACTTCTGAGAATGCTTGGTTATCACTATAAATGGAAGCTTCCTGTTGCAAGGATGGTAGGAGAGGAAAAGCGATGACGGAGAAGCTTTACTACGAGGATGGTTATCTTAAGTCTATCGAGGCAGAGGTTATTGGCGTAAAGAAGAATGGCATTATCCTCGATAAGACGATCTTCTATCCAGAAGGCGGTGGACAACCTGGGGATACTGGTTATTTCGGCAAATATGAGATAACGGACACGATCAAGGATGATGATGGAACACCGCTTCACATCATCAAGGGAGATCTCCCTTCTGTAGGTGACAAGGCTGTATTGACTCTCAGCTGGAATCATAGATACCAGTACATGACAGAGCATAGCGCACAGCATCTTGTCTCTGCGCTTCTTCATTCCATTTACGACATAGGAACTGTTGCCGTTCATCAGGGAGATGGCTTTTTTACCATCGAGACCGATGCTTCTTCTATCGATAAGGAGAAGCTCCTCGATATCGAGGACAAGGCTAATGAAGCTATAAGAGAAGGACACGGAATCGAGCAGAAGAGTCTTTCAAGGGAAGAGGCATTGAATCTTCATATGAGGCGCACGATCAAAGTCGATGATGATACAGTGCTTGTTGTGTTCATCGAAGGCCTTGATGCAGTTGCATGCGGTGGTGTTCATCTCAGGAATACCTCTGAGATAAAGGAAATCGTGTATATCGGGTATGAAATCATCAGAGGGCATGTAAGGACGATATGGAGAGCAGGGGATGCTGCTGTTTCATACCGTCGGATGAATGATGACATTGTCTCATCGCTTTCAGTGCTTCTTTCGTCTGAACGGGAGAATATCGTGGCGAATGCTGAGGCTCTTTCCAAGGAGAAAGCGGATCTCTCGCATTCTGTGAAAGTGCTCTCTGAGAAGATTGCAGAACTGGAATATAAGATGGTGGGGAATAGTGATGGTGTCATCACGATTAATTCATCCGTTCCGGTATCTTCATTTGAAAGCGTAATTCCTGAGTCTGATAAAAGGCTGATCATTGTCGTGGACAGTTCCTCAAGATTCCTCTTTCATGGAGATAAGGAGAAGTTTGAGTCGCTTCGTTCATCCATTCCTTCCATAAAAGGTGGTGGACGCGGTAATATGTACAGAGGTTCCGTGGGGATGGATGGAGAGACATTCCTCAGGGAAGCAGAGAGGGTATTGATAAATGACAGATAACACTGCTCATAAATTTGACGATGAGGAGACAAAGCAGGAGCACAAGGATGTGCACCTCAACTGGAAGAAGATAGCGCTTGTAGGCTTTATTCCGCTTCTTCTTATATTCCTCGGCTTCTTCGCTGTTGTGAAGTATATCGGCGGAGATAATTATACAGCCGCAATAGACTGGTTCGATGAGAATCTCGGCATGTGGGGAATCTTCTTCTATGTATATGTCGTAGATACATTGATTCTTCCGCTGTCGCCTGATTTCGTATTCCCGATAGCCGCTTCGATGAATCCGTTCATCGTAGTACCTGTGATAGGCACAGCATCCGCTCTCGGTGGCGTTACATCATATGCAATCGGGCTGCTGCTTCATAAGATTCCGCTTATAAAGAAGTATACGGAGAAGGCAGAGGCCAAGTGGGGCGCGTACATAAGAAAATATGGTACCGCTTTCGTCATCCTTGCTGGAATCCTGCCTCTGCCGTTCTCAACTATCTGCGTGCTTGCAGGCGCTCTCAAGATGGATGCAAGGAAGGTTATACCTGCAACATGCATCCGATACATAAGAGCCGCGCTTTATTTCGCGCTATTCAGAGCTGGCCTTCTTATAATCTGATCGATTACCATATCTGTTCTTTCTGCCGCATCTCCTGTATATGATGTGGCATCGAGAAGGGATAGTATCTCATCCTTTGTCATATAGCTGAGGATTCTTTCGTCTGAGGAAAGGTTGTCCTTGAGAGGATTCTCCTTTCCTTCCTGGACAAGGGCCCATGCCTTCAGCGATTCCTCTCTTATGACTTCATGCATCTCCTGCCTGTCAGCACCTTTCTTTCCTAACTCCATAAGAAGCTTCTCAGTGGAAGCGAATATGCCATAGCTATCCATGAGACGCTTTGTCGCACTTGAATGTACCTGCATGCCTTTTATGATCCTTGTCTCAGTCAGTAGCATCTCATCGAGCGCTATGAATGCTTCCGGAATGAATATTCTCCTGTTCGCGCTGTCATCGAGAGTGCGCTCAAGGATTGAAAGCGATGCGTTGTTCCATGCCGACTGATAACTTCCTTCCACGATGCGTGAAAGCGAGCAGATCTTCTCTGAGTTTATAGGATTTCTCTTGAATGGCATCGCTGAAGATCCTACCTGCATCTTCCCGAAAGGCTCTGAGAATTCCCCGATAGGAGGAGACTGCAGGACGCGGAAGTCGAGAGAGAAGCGGTGAAGGGTAGCGGCAATCGAGGAAAGAACCGATATGATCTTCAGATCCTGCTTTCTTGTATATGTCTGTGTCGCGGCATCAAATGCCTTGATTCCCAGCTCATCCATAACCATGTTCTCGAGTTCGAATGATGATACTCCTGTACCGCTGAGAAGCTCTTTGTAGCTTGCAGCCGTACCGACAGCACCTTTCATGCCTTTACCTCTTATTGAGCGGTAAAGACGGAGGGCATCATCCCTGTCTTCCCCGAGGTCCTGAAGAGTCTGGGAGAGCCTGTAGCCTATTGTTGTTACCTCCGCAGGCTGGATATGAGTGAATGCCATAGTTGGAGTATCGCGATACTCTTTTGCCTTATCTGCAAAGGCATCGATGAGAGTATCAAGGCGCTTTATGGTGAGTTCGAGAGCTTCCTTGAATCTGACGGCATCTGCATTGTCGAGTGCATCCATGCTTGTGGCTCCGAGATGGATGATGCCACCTGCTTTCGGACACTGCTCAGCATATGTCTTTATCTCAGCCATCAGATCATGGTGGATTGTATTCTCTATCTCTGTGGCCCTGTCGATGTCGATATCATCCTTATGGGCCTCAAGTTCCTTCACCTGTTCCTCTGTGACAATCCCTGCTTTCATCTCAGCTTTTGCAAGCGCTATCCAGACACGCCTTAAAAGCTTTCTTTTATGTTCTTCTGAGAAGATTGATTTCATCTCATCAGAGCCGTAACGCCATGTCAGAGGGCTGATGTAACTTCTATGATCATATTCCATGCTTTCCTCCTAGCTCAGGAAGAAGGTGAATGAATCACCATCCTTTATCGTCATTATCTTATCACAATGAGGTCTTGCTCCCCATGAGTCATCACCGCCGATACCGCTCTTCATTTTCAATATGCGGAGAACTGTCTTTGACACAGGTGTAAGCTCCTCATGGTGACGGGCTGCCGCAACTTCCTCCGGTAGGTATGAGGTTGCGGAGACAATCATTTCGTCCTTTGCCTCTATTCTGAGGCCACCTGCATTGAGTCTTTTGACGCCACACCTTGTTCCTCCATCCTGAGGTACTGCATAGCGCGTGAGATTCTCAGAAGCTCTGAATGAGTAGTATCCGAATACAGCGCCTTCCTTCCTGTCAGTCTCGTTCTCTTCAGGACCAAGCCCGAGATATGATATCTCATCAGCTTCTTTCGGAAGTCTCAGAAGAAGTCCGAATTCAGGTATCGTTCTTTCTTCTCCATGATAGGTGAGCGTAAGCTCGATACCTTCTTCTCTGAATATCTCGCTGACAGAGATTGTTCCGCTGTTTGCTGCCAGTGAGAAGACTGAGCTGACGGAGGCATTCTTCTCATCGAGATTACATTCCTCAAGATGCCAGTAGCGTCCGGCAATGGCCCATACCGCCCATTCGTGATCGAGAGAAGCGCCTTTGTCATTATCTGTTGGAGAACGCCAGAGCGAGGCATATGGTGCATCTGTGATGTATTCCACTCCATTCTTCCTGAAAGAGGAGAGAATCCCTTTTTTCCTGTCGACTATTGCCCTGTAGTTTCTGCCTTCGAATCCGAAATTGTAATCACCAGCCGTTACTTTCGCAGGTTTCTGCTCAAGCGATGATTCTGCTGTTCTGTACCATGAACCATGAGCTATCTCAAAACCTTTTTCCGCCCATAGCATGGACACTTTAAGCTTTATCCTGATTGTTACTGCTGTATTTCCTGCAGGAACAGAGAAGGGCAGAGGTCTTTCGCATGATTCGCCGGGAAGAATCTCATCTGGTATCGTACGTTCATCAATCATCTCGCCATCTTTCGTAAGAGTGATGATGGTTTCATAATCTGAAAGCGGGGTGAAAAGATTTCTGTTGGTTATCTTCCACCTATTCTCATCGATATCTATCTCGAAGTTCTGGTATGCATATTTCACTTCCTGAAGCTTCGGTGAAGGTGTACGGTCTCCGAAGACGATACCGTTGCAGGAGAAGGTGTAATCTGAAGGCCTGTCGCCAAAATCACCGCCATAACCAAGATGACCATCTTTGTCATAAAGCGCCTGATCTATGAAATCCCAGATGAAGCCGCCCTGATACATCTCCTCTGTACGCTCAAGACGTATGTAATCCATGATATCGCCATTGCTGTTGCCCATTGAGTGGGAATACTCGCAAAGGATGAATGGCTTATCCCTGTTGTCTTCTATGTATTCAGCGACGCGTACTGCAGGAGTGTACATCTGGCTTGCGATGTCTGTTGTCGTATCCCTGTATGTACCATCGTAATTCACACCCTCATAGTGAACGAGGCGGCCATCATTCTTTGAGTGGAAATACTCCGTTTCCTTCTCGAATACCTTTCCGCCTCCTGATTCATTACCAAGTGACCATATAAGGATGGATGTATGGTTTGAGAAGCTCTCCCAGTTTGATTCAGCCCTGTCGAGAACGGCAGGAAGCCATCCTTCATCATTCCCAGGGACTTCCTCCTCGATAGTCCTTCTGTCTCCGAGCTTCGTCCATGTTCCATGTGTCTCGATATTCGTTTCCGCGATTACGTAGAGACCATATTCATCGCAAAGCGAGTAGAATTCAGGCGTTGCTGGATAGTGTGATGTACGGACAGCATTGATGTTGTTCCTCTTCATCATGAGGATGTCTTCTACGATATCATCATGCGTCACGGTTCTGCCGAGCGCGGCATCCCACTCATGTCTGTTGACTCCATGGAATACGATCCTCTTTCCATTGAGCTTCATTACACCGTTCTCTACGCAGAACTTCCTGAATCCGATTCTCTCCGTAACCGACTCGATTATCTTTCCATCATCACCGATTGATGAGAGCGTGTATTCATAAAGCTCAGGATATTCAGCTGACCAGAGCCTTGGATTCTCTATTTCCGCTTTTATTACAGTAGAATCTGATTCATATGTCCTTCCATCTATTTCAAGCCTGAAATGCTTTGCTGTGCTATCAATCTCAAAAGAAGCTGAAGCTGTTGAGAAATCATCAGAGAGCTCTGTCCTCACATGGTAATTCCTGATGAATCCATCCGGCCTTATCCTGATTTCAACAGCTCTTATGATTCCCGAGAATCGCCAGAAATCCTGATCCTCAAGCCATGAAGCGGTAGAGTAGCGGAATACCCTGAGAGCTATCCTGTTTCTTCCTTTTCTTACAGCTTTCGAGATATTGAATTCAGAGGGGGTGAATGAATCCTCCGCATACCCTATGTATTCCTCATTCACAAAAAGATCGAAGGCTGTAGCTACACCGTAGAATGTTATGAATATATTTCCATCGGTATCTGTTAATTCAATATCCTTCACATAAAGTGAAGTCCTGTTGTTCTTCTCTGGAACCTCGGGAGGCGTAAGCTTCTCATCCGCATCCCATGGATACATGATGTTGTTGTACTGAGGATGTCCGAAACCTTGTATCTCGACAGGGCAGGGAACATCAGTCGATGCCCAGTCTGAGACCGGATAACTTTCCTTATAGAAATCCTCAGGAGCCTCTTCCGGACGTTTGTATGAGCTGAGCTTCCATTCACCTGAAAGATTTAAGATCTTCCCGCTTTCCGAACTAGGGGAGAAGACTGCATGGGCATCCTCCCTGCCTTCTCTGAAGCATTCTCTGCTGTATAGATATGGATGTTTATAGGCCATACCAGTATTTAAGCATATCATCGGTATAAAAAGAAGAAGCAGAAGAATTTCTTTCCTCTGCCTCATGTATTTATTTTCCGGCCTTTTTCCATTGGAGACCTTTCTTATTCCTCCTGAAGAATA
>JADIMF010000111.1 GCA_017694915.1 Candidatus Ornithospirochaeta stercoravium | reverse complement strand
AGTACTATTCCTCTTATCCTTCTCCTTGGTTTTGCTTCTTATGGATTGAGCGTGTTTTTCTATGTTTATGCTCAGCGCTGTCTTGGGGCTGCAAGAACCAGCGCTTATTATGCTCTTTCACCTTTCATCGGCTCTTTTCTTTCGTTCATCATCCTTCATGAACAGCCTACATTGATGTATGGTGCAGCTCTTATTGTGATGATAGCAGGAACAGTTCTTGTGACAATGGATTCTTTATCTGACGTGTATGAATACTAGTCTCATTTTTTTCTAATTAAGTATCTGCAATTGTAGATTTCACGGTAATAATAGAAACAATACATTTAGAGGTTCCCATATATGCGTAGAATATTAATTGTGTTTTGTTTCTTTTTTGTTTCTGTCCCTGCATTTGCTTCTATTGGAAAAATCGGAGCATCTTTTTCACCTGAATTCACCATACCATATGGTAAAGTTGATTCGGCTCATGGTTTTACAATTATGGTCGATGGTTCGAATACGTTTGAAGAAAATGGTATTTTAGGTATTGAGTATGGGAATGGCATTAAAATCCCCATGAATAGTAAAAATACGGCATCTCAATTTCTGTTTAAGCTTGGGCTATTTTATAAGCTCAAATTCACAGATATGATCGGGCTGGATATCAGTGGAGGATTCAGGGAAAGAGTCTGGTTGCAGACAAGCGTGGATGAGGATTATTACAGCATGGCTGTTTCTGCTTCAACTGATTTCTACATCAGTGCGGCTACTGATTTCACATTCTTTGATGCCATTGGTCTTAGTGCTGGTCTTATGATTGCCCAGCCACTTGTGACAATGAGCTTAAGTGATAATTCATATGATGGCGGCAGATTTAGCGTAACAGGTCCTACAAATATCTATATCTCACCATTTATTGGTATTTACTATGTGTATTGATTTTTTATCGATTGAATTATGGATGGTTTAATATCCTTTGTTCGAGGATCTGCATAAGATGCAAGCTGAATTGTAAGGATGAAGCATATAGTACTTACATAAAGCAGGTGAATGGATAACTCAGCAAGTTGCTTTTCTATATTGGTGAATTAGAGAAAGCATATGTCTTTTTACTTAACTGATTTTTCATTCCTTGCTATTCTTTCCCTGTGCCGGATTTTCTTAAAAGCAGATTCACTATAGAACCGGGAAAGGGAATGGACAGCTATTCCTTGGGTCATTTTATATGGCTTGGTCTGTTGTTCTTCCTTATATTCTTCCTTGGTAAGAAATATAGAGCAGCAGATGAGGACAAAAGAAAGAAGATAAGGATTGCCATTGCTTCTCTTATTATGCTCGATGAAATCGTGAAGGATATCATCATGCCAATAACAGGACAGTGGGACTGGAACTTCCTTCCTCTTCATCTTTGCTCGATATCTGTTTTCGTCGTATTCATTCATGCGCTGACTGGTAACAGGATGCTTGAAGAATACACTTATGCGATTACTCTCCCAACTGCTTCCATGGCTATGGCTTTTCCTGACTGGACAGGAGCGCTTCCATGTATGAATCTCATGTGTATTCATTCTTTTTCAATTCATCTGCTCCTTGTCCTTTATCCATGTCTGCTGCTTTATGGAGGTTTCATTCCATCTGCAAAACAGCTTTTCAGGCTTATACCGATTGTTGCGTTCCTCGCTTTTGTGATGTATTTTGTAAATGGAGCACTTGGTACCAATTTCTTCTTTGTTAATGGAGGAGGAGATGGTAATCCACTGACCTTCCTTGAAAAATATATCGGAGGATGGTACAGGCTTGCGTTCCCGGTTATCGCAGCTATCTGCTGGATTCCGATGTATCTTCCGTTCAGAAATAAAGCCAAAACACGCTGATTTTACGATTACATCAGATTCTTCTATTTTCTTTGACAGTTACCGCAATCCATGTGATACTGAATTTGTAAAAGACTAAAAAAAGGAGAATCTATGCTTATTCTTATTTCAGATGCATTCGATAAGAGCCTTCCAGAAAAGCTCTCTGTTTACGGTGAAGTGACTGATGATAAGTCGCGTCTCAAGGATGCCGATGTGGTGCTTATCAGATCAAAGACAAAGGCTACAAAGGAATATATAGATGAAGCGAAGAATCTGAAGCTTATCATCCGCGGTGGTGTCGGTATGGATAATATCGATAAGGCTTACTGCAAGGAGAAGGGAATCATAGCAGTGAATACTCCTAAGTCTTCTGCAATAGCTGTTGCTGAGCTTGCTTTTGCGCTTATGATCTCCGTTCCGTGCCATATACCGTTCTACGACAATACGATGAAGAAGGGAGAATGGCAGAAGAGCGTAAAACGCACGGAGCTTTATGGAAAGACTCTATGCCTTCTTGGCATGGGAAATATAGCTAGAAAGGTTGCTGAAAGAGCGAAGGCATTCGGTATGAATGTCGTGAGCTATGATAAATATGTTGAATCATCAGATCTCGCTACGATGATGAGCCTTGAGGATGCCGTCAAGGAGGCAGATTATATCTCAATGCACCTTCCGTATACTCCAGAGACAGACAAGATGGTGAACAAGGCTTTGATTGAGAAGATGACACACCATCCTGTAATCATAAACACAGGCCGTGGCAAATGCGTTGATGAGAATGACGTTGCGGAAGCTCTTAAGACTGGTGCGCTTTCATGGTACTGCACGGATGTCTATTCCTCAGAACCGCCAGAGGCTTCGAATCCGCTTCTTGGATGCGAGAATATTACATTCACACCTCATGTAGGTGCCAATACTAATGAGAACCTTCTCCGTATCGGAGAGGAAGTATTCGAGACTATCGGAAATCTCTTGAAGGAGGGAAAAATATGAGGAAGATGAACTTTTCAGCAGGTCCTTCGGTAATGCCGGTTGAGGTTCTTGAGGAACTTCAGAAGAATCTTGTGGATTATCATGGAAAAGGGCTGTCGATGATTGAAGCATCGCACAGAGGCGGAGTATTCGAGGAGATGTATGATGAATGCCTTGCTGATTTCCGTTCCATTCTTTCCATCCCTGATGATTACGATGTTTATTTCCTCGGTGGAGGTGCTACTCTCCAGTTTACGATGATTCCGATGAACTTCCTTCTCAAGGGAAGCCATGCGGATTATCTCAAGACTGGTTCCTGGGCGAATAAGGCTGCAGATGATGCGGAGAAGATCGGTAATGTAAATATCCTTTTCGATGGAAAGGACAGCAATTACACGACGCTTCCGGATCCGAAGTCAGTTAAGCCAAGCGAAGGTTCTTCATATCTTTACCTCTGCTCAAATGAGACAATCGGTGGAATTGAATGGCAGGATTTCCCAACAACCGGTGATGTTCCTCTTATTGCGGATATGTCCTCTGATTTCCTCTCACGTCCTGTAGATGTAAGCAAGTTTGCGATGATTTATGGAGGTGTACAGAAGAATCTTGGACCAGCTGGTGCTGTCTTCGTCATCATGCGCCACGACCTGCTTGATAAGCGCAATCCAGATCTTACGGCTTATATGGACTATGCAAAGCATGCGAAGAACAAAGGTCTTTACAATACACCTCCTGTATTCTCCATCTGGGCTGTATCTCTTGTCCTTAAATGGATTAAGGCAAATGGAGGAGCCGAGGGCATGCTTAAGAATGCTATAGAGAAATCTGGATATATCTACGATGTCATTGATAATTCTGATTTCTATCGTTCCCCTGTGGACAAGAGCTGCAGATCAAGAATGAATGTCGTATTCCGCTGTCCTACGGAAGAGCTTGAGGCGAAGTTCGTCGAGGAATCGAAGAAAGAGGGAATGATCGGACTCAAGGGTCACAGATCTGTCGGTGGACTCAGAGCAAGTCTTTACAATGCTCTTCCGATGGAAGATGCTGCAAGCCTTGCTGCATTCATGAAGGAATTCGAGCGCAAGAATGGCTAAGAGAATCGACGATACAAACAAAGCTATCATCCGGGCTCTTTCTGATGGTCGACGTCCATATTCGGCGATAGCGGAAGAGCTTGGGATAACCGAGAATACCGTACGATCGCGAGTCAACAAGATGATTGACGAGGGAGTGCTGAATATAGCCAGTCTCGTCAATCCCGAAATGGTTCCTGGTATTCAGGTTGTCATGATGGGGGTGAAACTCAAGACCCTCGATCTTGAGAAGAAGGCTAAGGAGTTCTGTGCTCTCAGGGGGGTATTCTCTGCTGCAGTTGTGACAGGACGTTATGATCTCATAGTTCAGCTCATCCTTTCGGAGAATGAGGGGCTTTCGCTTCTGGATTTCTTCAAGTCGGAGATGGTGAAGGTTTCAGAGATTCTGGAGGTTGAGACATTCGTTGTCTATCAGTCTCATGAACTCTGGGTTCCTTATTGTCTTTGAGGCTCTCTTCGGAGAGCTTCTTTTTTGCTGAGAAATATATCGGGAATATGCTATAATCCTCAATTAAGGAGTTTCCGATGATTAAAACTGAATATATGGGGCTTGAGCTCAGATCCCCTGTGATTATTGCATCCGGTCCGCTTACACAGAACATAGTATCGCTTAAGAAGTGTGAGGAAGCGGGGTGCGGAGCTGTTGTCCTCAAGTCGATATTCGAGGAACAGATTGAAGCTGATGTTCAGAAGGAAATCGAGGGTAATGCTGATTACCTTCAGCATTCATCTGCAGAGGATTTCTTTGCTTCATCTTCTCGTGATTACTACATAGATAGATATATGAAGCTTCTGACGGAAGCGAAGAAGGAGCTCCATATCCCTGTCATCGCATCTGTGTGTGCGAAGACAATGGATACATGGATTGAATATGCAGAGCGTTTTGCAAAGTGCGGTGCGGATGCAATCGAGCTCGATTATTATCCTATTTCATCAAATGCCGCTGTTGCGGGCGAGGATGTCGACAAAGCGCTTCTCAGGTTCGCAGAGAAGGCAAGGGCAGCTATAGATGTGCCTCTTTCAATGAAGATCGGGTACAAGTATTCATCCCTTGCTAATATCATCTCATCTCTCGATAAGATCGGTATAGACGGACTTGTTCTTTTCAACAGGTTCTTCCGCCCTGATATAGATATAGATAAGATTGAGATGTCGGCAGGACGTCCTGCATCATCTCCAGATGAGTATGGAGAGGCGCTTCGCTGGATCGGTCTGATGAGCGGTGAGGTGAAGATGGATCTTGTTGGTAACACAGGAATCCATGATGGCAAGACTGTTGTTAAGATGCTTCTTTCAGGAGCCCCTGCTGCTGAAATCTGTACCTCTGTCATCCAGAATGGTTTCCAGATTGTCGGCAGTATCAACAGCTTTGTTGAGGAATGGATGAAAGAACATGGATTTGCTTCCATAAAGGATTTCAAGGGTATGCTTTCTCAGGAGCATATGACTGATGGCTGGAAGTGGGAGCGCACGCAGTTCCTTAAGACGATTAACTGAGGTTTTACTATGGATTTTGAGAAATACAGGGATATTGCGCCATACAGAGGAAGGGACTTCGATGCCGCAATCAGAAGGCTTCTGGAGAAGAGAGAGTATCTGGGAGCATTTGTTTCACTTCTTGTCGGAGGAAATGATTTCAGCGCTATCTACAGCTATCTGGGAACCATGCTTGATAACATAAGCAAGATGCATGATTACCCGGAGTTCCAGAAGACGATTACGGCAGGTCTTCTTGTTCCTACCGTCGTCAAGAGAACTATGGATTCATTCTCCGATTCAGGTGCGGAGAACCTTGATTCTGATAAAGGCTATCTCTTCATATCGAATCATAGAGATATCATCCTGGACTGTGCTCTTCTCGATTACACGCTTCTCAATCATGACAAACCTCTTGTAGAGATGGCTTTCGGAGATAATCTCATCAAGAGCCAGTTCATAGAGGATCTCTTCCGTGTCAATGGCGGAATAATCGTGAAGCGTGCTCTGGGAATGAAGGAGAAATATCTTTCATCGCTCAAGCTCTCAGAATATTTCGTCGATAACATCACGGAAAACAATGCATATATCTGGGTTGCTCAGAAATCAGGAAGATCAAAGGACGGTATTGATGAGACTCAGCCTTCGATCATAAAGATGCTTTATCTTTCACAGAGAAGCAAAGGAATATCATTCTCAGAGCTTATTAACAAGCTGAATATCGTGCCGGTGGCAATCAGCTATGAATATGATCCGAATGATATAAACAAGGGCAGGGAGGAAGTCCTCAGAGAGCATAACAATGGCGAGTATGAGAAGAAGAAATACGAGGATCTGATCTCCATGGCGAGAGGTATGAAAGACAGGAAGGGCAGGGTGCATCTTTCAGTCGGAACACCTCTTAAAGGCGAATACAGCACTCCTGAAGAAGTTGCGAGGGAGATAGATCGTCAGATACATCTTTCATATAAGCTGTGGGATACGAATATGTTCTGTTATGATTACATGGAAAAGACTGACAGATTCGCTTCCGAGCTTAAGGATTTTGATGGAGAAGCCTTCCTTTCCCGCTTTGCTCATCTTTCCGATGACGTAAGGGATTTCATTATTAATAGCTATGCAAATCCTGTCCGTTCGATGCTTAAGGAAAAGGAATGAGAGGGCTTATAGTTATTCTGCTGCTTTTCCTTTCATCATGTGCTGCAGAGGAGTTTGAAGTCTCCTCTGCTTCTCTAGTCTCCATAAGTTCTGATGAAAGCAGTCATCTTGAGCTCAGTGCCTCTTTTTCCGATCCGGACAGTTCATATACCTATCGTCTTTCCTCTCCGGATTCAGATCTTGTCTGGGAAGGGGCTATGACAGGAGATGGCAGTGACAAGACTTCTGATGAGATTCTCCTCACTCCAGGTGCATCTTTCCCGAAAGGGGAGTATAGCGTGATCTTCTATTCGGATAACGGCACAGATCTTACAGTCCCCGTAACACTCAGATAGTCCTTCCGACCATTTCTCTTAGGTTCTTTTCCGTAAGCTTTATGAGGAAAGTCCTTCCATGCGGGCAGGCAGGTTCTTCAAGCGCGAATACTTTCTTCAGAAGTTCTTCCGCGCTCCATCTGTCTATATCATCACCGCTTTTTATCGCGGCTCTGCATGCTATAATAGCAAAGAGCTTCGACTCGAGTTCATGCTCATCGAGTCTCTGTGACGAAATGAAATCTACGATTTCAGTCTCCGATGCCCTGCATGATGCCGGAAGGGCTGTAATCTCCCATTCCCCGTTATCTTTCCGTGAAAGCATGATCCCGAGCTTCGTATATACCTCAGAATGCTTTGACAGGAACTCATCCATCAGATTATCTGTCTCTAGCTTTATCGGTACCAGAAGATTCTGAACTGTCTTCTGTGAGAGAAGCTCATCGTAAAGAATCCTTTCGTGAGCGGCATGCTGATCAACAAGATATAATGAATCTCCTTTCTGGCAGATGAGGAACAGTTTAAAGGCCTGACCGATATAGATTATCTCGTCTTCAGCTTTTTTCTCTACAGGTACTGCTACTGCATTCTTTTTCTCTTCTTCAGCCTGCTTCCTCTCATGGTTTTCCTTCAGGGCTTTTGCCTTTTCAAGCCAGCTGTTATCCTTTGTCTTGAAAATTGAGACCCGTTCAGAGAGATTCTCATTTCTCCAGCTGCTGGACTGAGGAATGGAGTAGGAAGAACTTCTTGGTTCATCCTGCTTCTTTTTCTCATCGAGGTAGAATTCCGGCTGGAAAGGGGTTATCTCCGGTATCTTTCTCTTTATTCCATTCTGAAGCATTACAGTGATGGCATGGTGTATCTCTGCTTTGTTGCGGAGCTTTACCTCCTTTTTTGCCGGATGGATATTGAAATCCGTAAGCTCAGGAGCATCTTCAATGAATACAGAAGCATATGGGAATGCACCACCAGGAAGGAGTTCGCCATATCCAAAGGAAACAGCCTGCTGGAGTGAATACTCTTCTACGGGACGCTTGTTTACATAAATCCTTATTTCCCTTCTGTCTGAACGCTTTATTGAAGAGTTCCCTGCAACTATATCGATAGAGTAGTCCTCACCGTTGAAATGAAGCTCTTCGACGTCTGCATCGGCAATACCTTCAGACCTGTAGAGAAACATTACACGTTCTTTGAGAGATGAGCACTTTGGCCAGTCAAGTCTTATCGCTCCGTCAACGATGAATGTGAACCTTACATTCGGGAAAGCAAGAGCTTTTGAAATAAGGAGAGTACGGCATAGATTGCCCTCCGTTGATTCCCTTTTCAGAAATGCACGTCGTGCCGGTATGTCACTGAAAAGATTCTCAGCAGAAACAATTGTGCCCTTATCAATGGAAGAGGATATTATGTCCTCCCTTTTCCCATTATCGATAACAAGAACAGATCCTTCTCCTGTCTCTGCAGATTTTGTATTGACTGTGAGCTTCGATACAGCTCCGATTGAATAAAGGGCCTCTCCACGGAATCCCAGTGTGCTGATAGCGTACAAATCATCAGGATCATGAAGTTTTGATGTCGCATGTCGAGAGCCAAGAAGCGCAAGATCCTCTCTTGCGATTCCTGAACCGTTATCGGAGACGGAGATCTTTTCGATTCCGCCTCCATCTATTGATACCGTGATTTCATCGGCCCCTGCGTCGAGAGCGTTGTCGAGGAATTCCCTTAGGATCGACTGGGGCCTTTCAATAACCTCTCCTGCGGCAATCCGCGAGGAGAGGAGTGGATCGAGAAGATTGATTCTTCCCATCAGAATGAAAGCCTTGATTTAATCGTCAGCGATACAGAAGCTTCCTTGTTCATGTCAAGAACATTCACGTATGTGCTGTTCTCGCTAGGCAGGAATGATGTAGCAAGTTCTGCTGTGAATCCAGCATGCCCGAATGAGAAGTCAGCGCCAAGGCGGAATATCGTATCATTCCTGAAGTAGCCGAGGAAATCGGTCTTGGAAAGAAGCGATGACGCGAAGTTATCCTTTGTGAATGCTGCATAGAGCTTTGCATTCTCGCTTACGTTTCCGCTGATAGCTACTGAAAGCAGATCGGCTGAATCAGCCGTTGCCAGAGCAAGGAAATCAGAAACGGTATATGCAATCCTGAAATCGAAGAAATCGTAATCAACGGAGAATGCAAGCTTTCCATACCACTTCATATCCATCGGATACGCAACATCGAGTATTTCTGTGAGCGTGCCTGCCGTATCGTGGCGGAGGAGTGTAAACTCATTGAACATCTCTGGAGCGATTCTTCCGCTTCTCACGCCGCCTTCTGCTGTGAATCCGAACTCGTCAATATTGAGTGAGAATGCAGCACCTGCCATCCAGTCATCCATTCTTTCATTTCTGAAGTCATAGAGGACGTTAGCCATCTTCATGACTCCACCTTCGTATACAGTGGAGATCTTTCCGAGAGCATAGATAGAGAACATGTAGCTCTTCTCTGCAAACGGGAAGTCGAGCCTGATCTCAGGATAGAAGAGGAGTGCATAATCCTTCAGACTGGATATGAGGATCTCTCCTGGAACATTCAGTCTGAGTGCGAATCCTTCATTGTCTGCAGGATAGAATGCAAGCGATCCTTCTACGATATGAGGAGCTTCTGCATTATCTACATAGACACCCATTGAGAGGTTCGGGAAGTTGAAGCCAAGACGTACTGAAAGGGAATCTTCAGAACCGAATCCTGTGAAGAGTGTTCCCTTCTTTATGTAGTTCCTGTCTGCAAGGATGTAGGCGAGGGTATCTTCCTCGTCTCCGAGCTTGATTCTGTCAACAAGGGCAAAGGAATCTGTGATGATTCTGTATATCTGCTCATCAGTGCTCTTGTATTCGCCTGTTCCGAAATCCCAGAGCTCATGTCCGTTGAATCCTGCGAGTCTGAATGCGCCTGTCTCAAGATCCATTTCAAATGGAGCGCGGAGAGCAATTGCATATTCATCGTTACCGAACTCTACGCGCGGAGTTACCAGCATCAGATTCGATCCGTTGAATATGTCATATCTGTAACCGAGCTCAAGACTGCCGCTGATCGGGAAATCCGACTCATAGTAGGACTTTTCCTTATCCTTTCCGAATGTGGAAATAGAACCTACGAATGAGAGTGAGAACTTGTTCTCGTTGTTGTATCCAAGGAGCATCCTTGATTCCATCGGACCAAGGTCTGCACCAAGTCCAGCGTAGTATTCATATTCGGTATTGAAATCTGCGAATGCCGATCTGAATCCACCGAGTAGCTTGACTCCGAAGAGGTTTACATAAGCATTGGCTTCAACATAGCTGTTTGCCTTGTTTATTGCCTTCTCGTTGAAGTCGACATCAATCAGTCCGAATCCCTCGATACCGAAGAATTCATTGCTGTATCCAAGCTTTGCGACAGCTGAGATGAATTCACCAGGCTCTGGATTATATGCGTTGTTTCCAACCATTCCATAGTGCATCTCACCTGTGGAGTATGCCGCACCAACTTCGCCATAGAAGCCATATGCGCTGAATGGAAGGAGAGCTGTTGCAAGAAGACCGTCCCTTTCAAATGGTGAGAATGTGAGATCCTCTGCCTTCATCGAGATTGCCGCACCTGCTCTGAGCCCGAATGAGACGTCATCTGAGTAGATGAACGGAATATAGAGAGAAGCCTCCGGATAAAGCATCGAGCTCTTTATCGCATCTGGATAGACTTCAGCAACGGCACCGATTGTCAGGGTTATAGGGTATGCATCTCCTGCGGAGAATGAAAGTTCCAGTCCGCCAGCTGCAAGGGCATTTCCAGCCTCATCCTTCATGCGTGTGAATGAAAGGTCATCAAACCACAGAC
This sequence comes from Candidatus Ornithospirochaeta stercoravium, assembly GCA_017694915.1. Taxonomy (GTDB): domain Bacteria; phylum Spirochaetota; class Spirochaetia; order Sphaerochaetales; family Sphaerochaetaceae; genus Ornithospirochaeta; species Ornithospirochaeta stercoravium. The sequence continues at coordinate 5,387 of JADIMF010000111.1, read as the reverse complement.
GGTGGCTATAATATTCAGTGTTCACCTCATGGTTGAATGAAAGGGCAGTGTAGTTATCCCATTCGTGTCTCAGTGTTCCCGAAAGACCTGCCTTGTCGCCATCGAGAAGCGAGGCTCTGTCAGCTCTGATAGACACGACATCATTTTCGTAGATGATCGAGTCAATGAATGATGAGCCGAATCTGATCCAGTCAGAGATGCTGTATGTATCACTGTTTACAGCCACATCATAGATTATGAACGGGTCGATATTGAATCCGATGGTGAATGCGCCTGTGCTGAAGTATGGCTGAATGGAAGCTCCGATAGCAGAGTGGTTGTTCTGATCCACATATGCTCTGCCCTGGAGTCTTATGTCAAACGGAAGGAGATCTTCTGCGATTGTCTCAGGTTCCTCTGTTATCGAGGGTGTTGTGATAACAGGTTCTTCAACTATCTCGCTTTCGACTACCTCTTCTTCGACAGCTTCCACGACTTCAGGCTCAGCCACTGTCTCCGGCTCTTCTGATACTTCTGGAGTTTCGGTTATGACGGGTTCCTCTGGAACTATGATTACAGGTTCTTCAGGTAATTCGGCTGTCTCATCAATTGCAATCGATGGCTCCAGTACAACTGGCATTGAAGGCACGGACGGAACAGTCTCTTCTGCTTCTGCAACAGGTTCAGCCTGTTCTACCTCTTCGCTTACGATTGAAGCGGATGGCTCTGTCATTGTCGGCTCGGAAGGAATTGCAGGAACGTCATATATAACCTTGCTGCCCGATGCGGAATTTGCGTAGTACTCAGCGGCTGTCACTGCCTCCGCCTCTCTGGGCCATGCAAGAAGATCTATCGACTGCATCGATGGAACATCTTCGTCGACACCTCTCAGTCCATCATGAACAGTAACGGTGCTATCTGAGAAGTTCATGAAGCTTTCGCTTTCATCTGTTGATGAGAATACATATTCACCTTGTCCTGGCAGAAGCACTGATATAGCAGGCGTGAATATCGAAAGCTCTATATCGGAAGTGAGCATGATGCTCATGTTTCCATAAACAAGATAGAGGGAAGGAGCTACGTCCTCGTATCCCGTGACTGCAAGAAGCGAATCACCTTCAAGATAGATATCTCCGAAAGATGACGTGAACAGCTTGCCATCTCCATCGGTCTGGATGACCATTCCGTTTCTTCCGACAGGGGAAAGAGCATCAAGCTCAGAGCCATCAGAAGAATATAACCTTACTCCATCGATGTTTCCTTCGCTGAGCGAAAGCATTTCCGATGAAGCAGTAATGGTCATTACTGAAAGCATGATTAAAATCACCGATAGGATCTTTTTCATAAATATCACCCTCTAAGGCACAATATGCCCTTAGAAGAAGTTTAGCACAGTATTGAGCTTCTAAGCCACATATTTTGTTGTCAGTATCAGGATTGCTTTATTTCTTCTTTTTCCTGACCATCCCATCTGTTGGGCATTATGCATTCGGAGAAGTCATGCGAGGCATAGATATGCTCCCTTGTCAGCTTGTCTATATGGGCAAGACTCTGTATTACTGGCTTGAGGGATGAACGCACATTCGTCTGGTCATATGGGCATACGGGTTTTATGACCGGAAGATCATAGCACTCCGCAAGACGCCGCGTTACGCTTTCTCTCGTTTCAATCAGCGGTCTTATTATATGGAGCTTGCCATCAAAGAATTCCTGGACAGGAAGCATCGTAGAGAACTTTGCCCTGAAGCAGAGGTTCATCATCGTTGTCTCAACAAGGTCATCAAGATGATGCCCCATCGCGATGAGCTTCGTATCTGTTTCCTCTGCTTTCTGGAAAAGTATCCTTCTTCTGTTCCTTGCGCAGAGATAGCAGTTGAAGTCACCATTGAACGATTCAGGAAACTGCCTTTCATCAACCATCTGGAATTCGATACCGAGAGCATCGAAATACTCGTAAAGCCTATCCCTGTATTCTTCGGGGATAGGGTGCTCTATCCAGTTGATCATGAGCGCCCTGAGTGTATAAGAGACAGGTAGCCATTTCCTTCTTATTGAAAGCGCCAGGGCAAGGGCTAGGGAATCCTTACCGCCAGATGCGGCGATGAGAATGTCATCACCCCCCTGAATCATATTGTAGTGGTTTATGGCTTTTCCCGTTCCCTTGATGAATCTCATTACCCAAGTGGGGATATCTCCTGCGATCAGATCCTTATATGAGAGCTTATCCACGATCAGCCTCCATGAATGCACGTTCGGCATCTTCATTGGCAATGTATGGAGGAAGATAAAGCGCGGTTTTCCTCAGATTCCTGGAGAAGAGCTTTCCAGCCTGCGAGAATATTATTTCATCATTCTCCGTTTCACGGATTCTTCCATCTGAAAGCCTTATCATGATTCTTGTCTCGAAGCTTATCGGCTCAGGGATGTCGATGATTACCTCATATGGTTTGAGAGAACTGTATCCAGGTTTCAGCAGTTCATATATTTCATTCTCTGCTTCTTTTCTTTTCCTTATATCATCGGCTTTTCTCTCAAGGCATCCATCTGGATCATGGTTCTTCATGGCCTTTCTCTCGAAGAGTATCCCATGCTCGGCTTTCTCAATCAGCGAGAACGGAGCATACGAGGGATATCTGTCAGCAATATGCCTGAACTCATCATCATCCTTCAGATAGAGATCGGAGAAGTCGATGATACCATCATCCAGCGCGCTTATGATGGCTTTCTTTATCATGCAGGTAGCGCTCCTGACACCTTTGTGCCAGTAAAGGGAGCGGTACATCATGTATTTTGAGAACAGCACCTGTTCGACGAGCGATAGCGCTTCCTCATCAAGAACGATTGAGCCGTTTCCATACGAAATTGAAGAGATTATGAAATCTGTATCCTGTTTGCCATATGGAACACCTGCAAAGAATGCATCGCGCGAGAGATAATCGAGCTTGTCCGGATCAAGAGTTCCTGAGAGCACCGATCTGTAGAATGATATCTCTGCGTCATCAGAGGGAAGCTCTGTGTCGATTATCGCAGCTGTCTTGAAAGGATCTGCTCCAGTCTTTCTTATACCTGCGTTCAGCTCCTCATTCTGCATAATGAGTTCTGCCGCGATTTCCTCATGGGTTTTAGGGGAAAGCTCCTTTAGCGAGTGGGCGTATGGAAAATGCCCGATGTCATGAAGAAGACATGCTGTCAGGAAGCTGTTTATACCTGTTTCCGTCAGCGGAAGGCTGGTGCATTCGGAGACTGCAGATAATAGCATCCTCCGTGCAATATGATAAACGCCTATCGAATGGCTGAGGCGTGTATGAACAGCCCCTGGATATATCCTGTAACTTGGGCCATTCTGCTTTATCCTTGAGAGTTTCTCGACATCCGGTAATGATAGGAGTTCCCTCATCTCGCTTCTCATGGGAATGTTCCCCCATAGAGGATCCTTTACCGTATGCACAAATCCAGATGTAAGTATGCTTGATGCGTCTTTTCCTGTCACAGTCTGAGAATAGCATGTAAATGCTTCACAAAACCACATGTTTAATGAAAAATAGGGAACATGAGGATTCTTGTTCTGCTTCTTTCATTTCTTTCCTTATCGCTTCCGCTTTTCTCATCAGCCCCTGTTTCGGGAACTATCGGGCAGGTTGCAGTTGAGATTGCCCCTGGTTCGATTACAGAGATTGCAATTGAGGCCGCAGGCAGGGAATACACAGAATCCTGGCTGGATGATTATGCCTCCGACAAGATTTCATTCGGCGAGGCATATTCGGAAATGCTTTCATCCCTTCTGCCTCTTTCAGACATCATAGCAGGGGAGGAGAAGAACAATGCCGTCACAATCATGAGTCTTGCTGACGGCACTGTGCTTTCATTTATCTTCCGCAATGGCAGGATAGCCGCTGTTACGCCAGCTCCCTGATCGACTTGAACTCATCAAGAAGCTTTCCGAAGTATTCGGCAGCCTTTTTTACAGGTTCTGGTGTACTCATATCAACACCAGCTTTTTTAAGTGATTCGATCGGATACGTCGATCCGCCTGATGAGAGGAATGAAAGGTATTCATTTCTTTCCTTCTCTCCGCCGGAGAGGACCCTTTCAGATAATGCAATGGCTGCGGAGATTCCCGTAGCGTATTTGTAGCAATAGAATGCTGTGTAGAAATGAGGTATTCTCAAACCTTCAAGATCGCTTACATCCTCGAATATCATCATAGGACCGAAATATGCCTCAAGAAGCTTCCTGTATTCATTCCTGAGCGTGTCGAGTGTTATAGGCTCTCTTCTTTCTGCTTTCTCATGGATTATAAGCTCGAACTCCGCGAACATCGTCTGCCTGAAGAGTGTGGCAACGATATCATCAAGGCGTTTGCCGATGATATATGCTTTTTCATCGTTGTCGGAATTCTTCATGAGATAATCCGCAAGAAGGCACTCGTTGAATGTCGATGCGGTCTCAGCTTCGAAGATTGAATAGTTGTAGCACATATATGGATTATTCCTTACGGAATACCATGTGTGCATCGAATGTCCGCCTTCATGTATGAGAGTGAATACCGAGTCCAGCACATCCTCTTCATAATTTGTAAGGATGTATGGGTTTCCTATATATCCGCCAGCGCTGAATGCACCGCTTCTCTTTCCTTTGTTCTCGTATCTGTCAACCCATCTGTCCTCTGTGAGGCCTTTTACAAGCGTGTTTCTGTATTCATCCCCAAGCGGTCTTACAGCTTCGCTGATAAGGCTGACGGCTTCTTCATATGTATGGTGGGAAGCACAGCCTTCCACCATCGGCATATAGCAGTCCCAATGATGAAGTTTTTCCTTGCCGAGGACTTTCGCCTTCACTCTGTAATATTCATGGAGAACAGGAAATGCATCATGCACCGATGCTATAAGAGAGCGGTAGACCGATGATGGGATTCTGTCAGGGAAGAGTGCCGCATCGAGAGATGATCTGAATCCTCTTGCCCTTGCCTGAAAGATATCCTCATTCACGCTCGATGAATACAGGTCCGCAATCGTGTGCTTGTGATCATCATAGCCTTTGTAATACTGCCTGTAGGCCTTTTCCCTTATCGATTCATCCTGGTTTCTTATGAAGATGGGGTAGGTTCCGTGGGTAAGCTTTTCACCGTTTATCTCACCGAAATCAAGATCGGAATTGTTAAGATCCATAAAAGCCTTCTGCATTGAGCCAGAGACCGGAACATAGAGACTCAGAAGTCTCTCCTCCTTTTCAGAAAGCACATGAGCCTTCTCCCTGAGCGCTTTCTTCATCCATATTCTGAATTCCTTGAAGCGCTTTTCCTTCATCCATTCGTTGAGCTTGCTCTCATCGATTGCCAGAAGCTCAGGAGTGAAGTATGAGAATTTCTCAGAGAATGCGGCGGCTTCCGCCTGATACATCCCCAGTCT
>JADIMF010000110.1 GCA_017694915.1 Candidatus Ornithospirochaeta stercoravium | reverse complement strand
ATTTATAAGCACCTTCTCTGATTATCCTGTATGGATTGGAAGTGGCATCGATTATGGTCGATGCCATTCCTCCTTTCACTGATGGATCGTTAACTATGAAATCAACAGAATTCATGAAGACAGGAAGGATGTCATCGAAAGTTAGAAGGCTTTTCTCTCCAGAGAAGTTAACAGATGTGGAATAAATCGGCCCGGAAACAGGAAGAATCCGGAGAAGGTACGGATCGGATGGGCATCTTACAGCCACCGTAGTTCCATTCTCGTGCTGAAGGATTGCGGTAAATGGCGCCGGCCATCTTGAAAAGATATCATCTGGAACTATCAGACCATTATCCCGGAGGGAAGATTTATCCATCAGCGTTATAAACGATTTCGACAGAGGCCTCCTCTTTATCTCATAAAGCCTCTCGGCAATTCGTTCATCAGCTATTCCGCAGAGACCATAAATCGTATCACAGGGAAATATACCTACCTCTCCCCTTTTCAGTCTTGCGGCAATTTCATCAGTATTTTCAATTGAGTACGGGATTATATCTGCCATATGACCTCCTCGAGACTCACAGGGATATTCATGCACCAGATAATGAACATTATCAAACTCGATGTACAAATTTCTTGTAAATCTGATATTGCATTGATATAATATCATAAAAAGTGTATGCGCGAATACGCTCGGAGGTATTATGGCCACAGCCTCGAAAACAGCAAAGCTTGTCATAACAAGCATCGTCATCTCGATTATCGTTCTTGCCGCTTTTACCCTGATTTTCATCAGATTCATCGTTCCAGCTTATCAGATTACAGAGGATCAGATTTATTCTGTTCTCACTAAGCTGTTCCCCGTTCTCATCGGTCTTATACTCATTCAGATTGGTGTTATGGCTGCGAAGAAAGGCGAGCCTGAATATAAGGATACTATCGATAAGCTTTCACCAAATGCTTATGACAGCGCACTTTATACAGAACCAAAAGATGACCCGATGCTTCGTGGCAAGGTTTCTCCGGAAGTGTTCGGAAATGCTTCCAGAGCAGATGCCCAGCATGCAGAGGCTGTCCGTGAGATAATCAGGGAAGTACCAGTTGAAGTGGTTAAGGAAGTACCTGTAGAGGTCATAAAGGAAGTTCCTGTCGAAACCATAAGAGAGGTACAGGTACCTGTTGAAATCGTAAAGGAAGTCCCGGTTGAGAGAGTCAGGGAAGTTCCTGTTGAGGTTATAAAGGAAATACCTGTTGAGAAAATCATCGAGAAGGAAATCATCAGGGAAGTTCCTATCGAAGTTATCAAAGAAGTTGAAAAGGAGATTCCGATTGAGGTCGAGAAGGAAGTCGAGGTTCCTTCTGAGCCTGCTGTCGTATATCTTGGTTTCCATGATGTACTGAGGGAAGAAACTGCTGCTGCCCTCGCTTCTGGCTATGATCTCTCCCTTGTGGCCATTAAGGAGAGAGCTGGCCTTACATCGGAATCTATCGAGGCTGAATTCGGAGAAGATACGCTTGTGTTCGATGAGGATGGCTGCTTCTATGCAATCCTTCCGCTTTATAGCAAGGAAGAGGCAATGACAGCTACGGAAACCCTTGAGCCAAGGAATGTCGTATCGCTTGAAGGCAAGCACCTCGAACCGGAGGAATTCATAAAGGAAGCGAGGAATTTCTAAAGGAGAGCCAGCGCGAAGCTGGCTTTTCTTATGAATAATCAAGGAAACTGAATTGAAGATAATCGTAACAGGCGGAGCTGGATTCATTGGCTCGAATTTCATTTATTACATGCTTTCCGAGCATCCAGAGGACAAGCTTGTCTGCATAGATTCCCTTACGTATGCAGGAGATCTGTCAGTACTCTCCCCTGTCATGGACAAGATTGTCTTCTACAGGACTGATATCAGGAACAGAGAGGAAATCGACAGGATTTTTCAGATAGAATCCCCTGATATCATCGTGAATTTCGCAGCAGAAAGCCATGTGGATAATTCCATAGAGAACCCCGCTATATTCCTCGATACAAATATCATCGGGACAGCTGTTCTTCTGGATGCGTGCAGGAAATACGGAATAACACGTTTTCATCAGATATCGACAGACGAGGTATATGGCGACCTTCCTCTGAATGAACCAGAATTGAAATTCACAGAAGCCTCTCCCCTCAAACCCAGTTCTCCATATAGTGCCTCAAAAGCTTCTGCAGACCTACTTGTCCTTGCCTATCACAGGACATATGGTCTTGATATAACGATATCAAGATGCTCAAACAATTTCGGACCTAATCAGAATAGGGAAAAGCTTATTCCGAAGACCATTTACAACGCGATCCATGACATTCCGATTCCAATTTACGGAAATGGAATGAACATAAGGGACTGGATATACGTTGAAGACCATTGCAAAGCTGTTGATGACATACTCAGGAAAGGAAGGAATGGCGAGATTTACAATATCGGCTGCTGCAATGAAATAAGCAACATAGATATTGTGAAGCAGATTCTTCATACGCTTGGAAAACCTGAATCCCTCATTGTATATACAGAAGACAGGAAGGGGCACGATCTGCGATATGCTCTTGATAATTCAAAGCTCGTCAATGAAATCGGATTCAGGTTCATCGATGATTTTGACTCCAATCTCGAAAAGACAATACGAAGCTATTTGGAAAAACCGGAGTATAAGCTAAACTGAGAGACAGAGGTTTATTATGCATTACGATCTAGCTATATGCGGCTCAGGATTATTCGGTTCAGTCATTGCCTATGAAGCAATAAAGAAAGGAAAGAAGGTAATCGTCATCGATAAGAGATCCCATATCGGTGGCAATATATATACAGAGAAGAAAGACAACATCGATATACACAAGTATGGAGCACACATATTCCATACATCCGACAAGAGAATCTGGGATTACATAAATAGCTTTGCCACATTCAATAATTTCATAAACACCCCCATTGCGAACTATAAGGGGAAGCTTTATCCGATGCCTTTCAACATGAACACATTCTATGCAATGTGGGGAGTGATAACACCAAAGGAAGCAGAGGAAAGGATAAACTCCGAAAGAGCGGAGATAAAAGGCGAACCAAGGAATATGGAGGAGCAGGCAATAAGCCTCGTAGGACGCTCCATCTATGAAGTTCTCGTAAAAGGATATACTGAAAAGCAGTGGGGACGTAGCGCTAAGGAGCTTCCTCCAGAGATAATAAAAAGACTTCCTGTCAGGCTGACATTCAACAACAATTACTTCTCTGATAGATATCAGGGAATCCCTGAAGATGGATATACCGCGATAATCGAGAAGATGCTAAGCGGTGCTGAAATCGTGCTTGATACTGATTTCCTTTATGAGAAGGAGGAATGGAAGAAGAGAGCTGACATCGTTCTCTACACAGGATGCCTTGATGCATATTTCGGATACTCTGAAGGAAAACTTCAGTACAGGTCTGAGATATTCGAGGAAATAAGGCTGGAGGAGGAAAACCATCAGGGAATTGCTGTAATGAACTACACAGACAGGGAAACGCCCTGGACACGGATAATAGAGCACAAGCATTTCAACAATGCTTCATCTCCTGTCACGTGGATAAGCAGGGAATACCCTGTCGATTATGAAAAGACAGGAGAACCGTTCTATCCGGTAAACGATGAAAGGAATTCAGCTCTTTATTCAAAATACAAGGCACTTTCCGAAAAGGAGCAGAATGTGGTAATCGGCGGTCGTCTTGCCGAATACCGCTATTACGATATGGATAAAACGATTGCAGCGGCGCTGGAGCTTGCAGAAAGAATATTATGATCTTTCAAGGGAAGCTGCATCGCTGATAATCATCGATGTAAGCTTCTCTGCGCTGTATTCAATCGGAATCGAATTGAATGCAGATTCCATCTCTTCAAGTTTTTCAGGATGGGCAAAAGCATCAAGAACTATATCAGTAGCTTCTTCTGGATTATCTGATGTGTTCCATCCTACCTTGTGGCTGACGATATACTCAGCTGATGGCAGAACAGTATAGACAAGCTCTGTGATAAGGAACGGCCGGTGCGCATACATCGCTTCCACTATTGTGTTGATGCCTGCCCTTCCCGCAACAATGTCAGAGGCGGCAAGATACTCATTCACATTCGAAACAAATCCAGGAACCGATACTTTCGTGTTTTTCGCATCCGCATTCCTGATTATCTCATTAATATGAGCAGTGCCCTTCTTATCCATCCCACCGAGGATGACAATCTGCATCGGCTTATCTGCTTTAAGGAGATTCTTCAGAAGCGATAACGAACCGATTCCCTCCCCTCCGAGATTAAGCTGGAGCGTGAATAATGAAGGATTCAATCCCAGTTTATGCCGAGCTTCTTCTTTCGATAGCTTTTCTCCTTCCGCAACAGATTTCTGAAGAGGAAACGGAGAAAGCACAACAGTATCGGGCTTCTGCCCCATCTTGAGGACTCTTTCCTTTCCTTCTTCCGTAGCAATATAGAATCTGCGGAGCTTGGCACAGATTGTCGCTACCGGAGCGGAGAAAACGTCAGTTGCAAAATAATATACAGGAATATTGATTCCTGCCGAAAAAAGCATCTCCGGCAATATCGTGCTTGCATATGGATGGGTTGCGAAAATGAAATCAGGACGGAACTCATCAAGACGGGAAAGAAGCTTCTTCGTACATAGTTTCCTGGCCATATTCACAGCTAGTTCCATACCGTTTGAATCAGCGTCATTATGCTTAGACAGTTTTCGCTCCAGTCCTGGCATTCTGAGCATCGAACGCCAATAGAATTTATTGATTTTCCCTATCCATTTTATATCGAGGTAGGAGAAGAACTCCTCAAGATGTGTTTCTACACCCATTTCATTAAGAGCTTCCATTACTGCCTTCGCTGGCACATAATGCCCCTTTCCACCATCAACATAAACACAGAGACCTTTCATATCTACAGACTATTAACGTTTATTTACTGTGAAGAGTCAAATGGAAAACAAACACGCTGTATATGGTTATGCTTCACGGTTCAGAAAGTCTTAACCTTCCGTATCTAATGCTTTGTTCTTTTTAGTGCTACATTGTATACTTTTCAAAGAGGACCGGAGAATGAAGAATATTATTAAGCTTCCAATCGGGCAGGCAGATTTCAAAGAAATAATCCGTGGTGGCTGCTATTATATTGATAAGACAGCATCAATAAGCACGCTTATAAGAGATGGTGCTGCCTCGATATTATTCACCCGTCCTCGCCGTTTTGGAAAGACCACATTCCTTTCAATGATCAGGGCCTTCTTCGATATAAGAGAAGACAACAAAGACTTATTCACAAAACTCGCAGTGATGAATGATAAGGAAGCTATCGAAAATTGGATGAATAAATATCCTGTGATTTACCTTACATTCAAAGACATCGATGGACTAAATTTCAATGTCGCTCTTGATGTACTTAGAGGAAAACTATCATCCCTCTATCAAGGCTATAGTTTCATTGGAATTCCTGAAGAAAATAAGGATGCGGAAATCTTCACCGATATCTGCAATGGAAAATGCACAGTAAGTGAGATAAGACGTTCTTTGGAAATTCTCGCAAAACGCCTGTATTCATATTATCATCAGAAAGTCATATTCCTTCTCGATGAATATGATGTTCCTCTCGATAAGGCGGAAAAAAACGGCTATTATCGCGAAATGCTGGATATCATACGAGCAATGTTTCTTTCTGTGCTCAAGGACTGCCCATACACAGAAAAAGGAATTCTTACAGGATGTCTCAGAATCTCAAAAGAGAGCTTGTTTACAGGACTCAACAACCTTGCAGTTTACTCAGTTACAAGTGCCAAATATGCTGATGCTTTCGGCTTTACAGAGAAAGAGGTCACAAGGCTTCTCTCCGATGCCGGCTTAGCTGAAAAATCAGACATAATCAGGAAATGGTATGATGGTTATACTATAGGAACTGAGCATATCTACACCCCTTGGGATGTTATCTCGTATGTAGACATGCTTCAAATTGACATAAACGCAAAACCGGAAAACTACTGGGCAAACTCCAGTGGAAATGATGTAATACGACGACTTATCGATATGACAGATGCAGAGGTTGGAGATGATTATTCCACCCTGATAAATAAAGGTATTATAAAAAAGAGAATCGTTGAGACACTCACCTATAATAATCTCTACTCTTCAGCGGAGAATATATGGAGCCTCTTGCTGATGACTGGATATCTAACACTTGCAGGTGAATACTTTCCAAATGAGGAAACTGCTCTCAGGCTTCCAAATGAAGAGATACGATTGCTTTTTGATTCTTCGATAGATGAATGGTTTTCGGATACGATCAAGGGCAGTGATAGGAAGGCTCTCTTCGCCTCAATCTGGGAAGGAGATGCAGATGTTCTCTCGAAGGAAATATCTGCATATCTCAGGCAGACAATCAGCACATATGACTTCAAGGAACATTTCTACCATGCATTTCTTGCGGGCTTGTTATCTGGTGCCGGATATATCGTTAAATCCAACAGAGAATCAGGAGAAGGCAGACCTGACATTATTCTGCTGGACCGCAAAGGTGGAAAAGCCGCTGTTTTCGAACTGAAAAGAGCTAACAGCATAGAGGATATGGAAAAAGCTGCAGAAAAAGCTGTAAATCAGCTTAAAGACAAGGATTATGGTGGTGACATCATTGATTATGATGAAATCATCAGTTTCGGAATCTCGTTCTTCAGAAAACGCGCTTTGGTCAAAATATCAGACAGAAAAGTTCGCTGATCGCTATGATGCATTCGTTTTCATTCAATGAAAATGCTAACTGAACTGCGAGATTCATGGGTCATATGCAATAGAACAAAGTTTGGTATAATATCCACATATGGCAGAAACCAAAGCAGGGAAATCTCTTTTTGTAAGAGTATTCGAAGTAATAATCAGGCTTATACTGAAGTTCAGGATCTTTGTGCTGATTGCTATTGCAGCAACTACAGTGTTTTTCATTTATCAGCTGTTCTCTCTTCAGATAGACGCGAATATATTCAGCTTCGCGTCAGGAGTACCTCCTGCGGAATATGTCATGACCCCTGAAGAGGCACCAGATGGAGAACCGCTGAGATATCTTCTGCCTGCAGATTATGTGAAATTCACACCCCCCGCATATGGTCATGAAGAAAGACCTGAAGATGAAGAACTTCATGTCGAGATTCCTGTAAACATGATCCAGGGAACTGAATATGACAGTTTTCCTGATGGCTTTGTCGTCATCTTCTCATCATCGCTTCTTTATACACCGGAAGTACTTAACCTTATTTCTGATGTGATGGCTGAGCTTGAAACTATTGATATAGTAGGTCCATGCCTCTCACCTTTTGATTTTGTGACTGTTGAAAAACGAGGAACAAGACTTTCAATCACACCGATTTCCCCGATAGCAGATGGAGAAGAATGGACGGAAGAAAGTGCTGCAATCTTCAAGGAAAGGCTTCTCAGCGATGATATGGCCAGAAACTACCTCTACAGTGAAGACGGCAATACGATAATGCTCTACTACCGCACAAGAGGTTACAGCCAAGCTCAGCAGGATGTGCTCAATTCCATCATCGATCCGCTCCGTGATTACGGACGAGTCGCAATCAATGGAGGAAGCAGCATCATAAACAGAGTCACCTACTATATTTTCAAGGATCTCGGAATACTGCTTTCGCTCTGCTTCCTTATAATCCTTCTTGTTTATTACCTGTCATATAAATCACTAAGAGCAGTTATAGTTCCATCCTCGCTTTCCATCATAGGAATCATATGGACGCTCGGAATGATGAGCCTGTTAGGTATCAAGCTTACGATTGTTTCAATACTAACCCCCTGTCTTGTTCTCACACTTGGCTCATCATATTCCGTACACATGCTATCTGAGTATTTCACAGAAGCAAAGGATCCAAAGAAAGCTGTATTGGGATACGCGCGTATTTCAAAGACAATACTCTCGGCCTGTCTCACAACAATCATCGGTTTTATTTCAATGCTTATCTGCCATACTCCGATGTTCAGGGAATTCGGGCTATCCGTCTCTATCGGAATATTCATCTGCGCGGTTCTTGCAATTCTCTATCTTCCCTCTGTGCTCTCATTCCTTCCGCAGCCGAAAGCAAACAAAGTCGAAAAGATCGCTCACGGGAAAATACTTGGAGGATTCATACACTTCGTTGGCGTAACAGTAACAAGATTCTGGGGTGTTGTCCTGATAGTCTTTGCGATAATTATCGTACTGTTCTTCTACACCCACGACAAAGTACCTTTCAATTCAAATTATGTAGATTACTTCCCTCAGAATGATCAATTCGTGCTCGATACGAAATTCTTCGCGCAGACAATGGGAGGAACAGATCCATACTACATGGAGATTGTAGCACCGGACAGGGAACCTGGATTCTTCCTCAAGTCGGAGAATATAAAGAAGGTGTTCGATTTCGAGAATACAGTAATGGAAGCCTGCCCTGATATCGTTCAGAGCCTATCTCTACCGCAGTATGTAGGATTCCTTAACAAGGTCTATTCAGGAACAAATGATATACCAGAGAGCGATGGACTCATAAACTTCCTTTATAGAATCCTTCAGATGATGAAATCATATCTCGGAACGAATGTTCTGGATGTCCTCGTGAATGAAGATGGTTCTGTGATAACTCTTGCAATGAGGAACTATGATGCTTACGAGCAGAATCTTCAGACAACAGCAAGCGCAAAAAGAGTTGAAGC
>JADIMF010000012.1 GCA_017694915.1 Candidatus Ornithospirochaeta stercoravium | reverse complement strand
CTTTTAATCGCTCTTGTATGGATAAAGACATATTCACCCTCCTTGCTAGCTCAACGAAAGAGAAGCCGTTATGCTATGTACTATGCTCATAGCATAACGGCATAGGCATTTACAGTTTTATTTTACCATTTATCAGTGTTCATACGTAGTAGTCACCATAAACTGCAACACAACTGTCCCAGTAGTCCTCTCCATAGTATCTGATGATTCTCTTCTTGATGTATCTGCATCTGCTTCTTGTTCCCGGATGAACATCCAGGAATCCGGATATGAGAGCTCTGAGTGAGAATCCCTCTGTGTACTTCGAGAGAAAGAGATAATTGCCAAATCCGTAGCCTAAAACCACAGAGAACATATCAGCACTGCGTTCAGCCCACTTTCCATCAATCCAGTAGAAGACCAGGTTGATGATGTTGAAGATTATCCCGGTGATTGCACCAAAGACTGACAGCAGAAGCCCGTAGATTCCAGCTGCAATTCCCAGGAAAGGAATATGGGAAAGGATCCTTGCTATGAATGTGACAATCATCAGAGGAAATGTGACTGTATTGATGGCCACATTGCAGATCAGTGAAGCATCCGTGTCATAGTGATAGTAATGCCCAAGTTCATGAGCTATCACTCCCTGTGCTACTTCTATTCCTTCATCAAATATATCAAGTGCAATTACGATGTTTCGTCCGGATGAGTATGCATTCTGGCTGAATGTATCAGTAGCATAAAACCGTGGACGGGGAAGGAAGATCTTTCTGATAGGATTGACTCTCCTCAAGACATCGTTGATTCCAAGTTCTTCCATATCATCCCTGTCGAGCCTCTGTCCTTCTCTTACAGATGATCCATAGAAGATGACAGTGGCAAGATAACATGCTATCAGAACGATGATAACGGCATATGCTTTCATTGCCATATCAAGTCCCAACGGATACAGCCAGCAGAACATAGGACTGTATATGAAGAAAGAAGCATATTCACTCCAGATCGGCAGTGTTGTGATGTTAAGCGCATAGAAAAGTATCAGGTAGATCCAGTAAGAAGCGAGTGAAAGCATGACAATCGATTTGATCCTGAGAAAAGCAAGGATCTTTCCTCTGAAGATGAGTTTCCATACACAGACTACCAGGACAAGCAGCTCTATGCTCCTTGCGATTGGTTGAAGATTAAAGCCCTCTATGAAGCTTGAAACTACAAGGGAGAAGATCTCCTTATTGAAGATGAGCCCGACGATGAGCCTGAAGCACAGATATGATTCAGTGTGAAGGCTCGGCCAGGCTGTGAAGATGAGGATGACCAGCAGAATGAGGAAGCACAGATTCCTTATCTTTGATAGCAGCCCAATCAGGCTAAAGCGCTTTCTGGGCATTTCCTCATAGGTGGTATCATTCTTGACTTCATAGTTGTAATAGTTGCTGCTCATCGGTTCTCACCACAGTGTAGAATCAGTTTGTTTCGGGTAGAAAGTGTCCTTAGTAATATTATCGTGCAAAAACATTAAAAAGAAAAGACTTTATACGTATAAAATGTATAAATGCCTGTTGCATCGTAGTATTTATATTTTATACATTTATATGTCTAAACTAATTTATATTTTTATAGCCTTGACTGTTAAATTATTATGACACATTATAGATACAAAGGAGGAATCCATGATTACAATTGCTCTGATCAATCAGAAAGGCGGAGTCGGCAAGACTACAAGTGCGGTTGAGATAGCATCACGGTTTGCAAAAGCTGGAAAGAAAACGCTCTCCATTGATGCTGATCCACAGGCCAACATGACATACATCTACGGTATCAATCCCGACAAGGAAGGGCAGCATACTCTCAAGGATGTCTTTTCCAGAACTGTCTCTCTTGAGGATGCTGTAATCAAGACAGCAGAAGGAGTGGATCTTGTTCCCAATAACATTCTTATGAGCAATGCGGACAGGATGTTCATAGGAGTCAATTCAATGCAGCTTCTCAAGAACGCATTGAAAGATGTTTCATCCCTTTATGACATCTGTATCATAGACTCGCCTCCGACTCTCGGCATCATAAATTGGAATGTTCTTATTGCCTCTGATTATGTTATCGTTCCTGTCAATGCAAATGCTCTCTCCATTCAAGGACTCAGGGCTCTGTCTGAGACGATCAATGAAGTGAAAGAATCAGCAAATCCTGAATTGAAGATCCTTGGACTTCTTGTTACCCGTTATAATCCCCGTACCAGGCTCAGCAAGGAAGCGATTCCGGATCTTGAGATGATCTCGTCAAAGTTCCTCAATACAAAGGTCTTTGAATCAAAGATCAGGCAGAGTGTAGCCATAGAAGATGCCCAGGCGAATAGGAACAGCACAGTCAAAGGCAAGAAAAGCCCGATCTCAAAAGACTATGATGCACTCTTTGAAGAGATACTGAAGGAGATTTGAATATGAGCAGACTGATGGATGCATGGAATACCGAGGTTGAGGAGAAGAAAGAACCAAAGCCTGTTGAAACTCAGGAAAAGCCTTCAGTTGTAGAAGTCCCTGCTACTGAACCAGTAGTAGCGAAAAAAAAGATGGGAAGGCCAAGTGCCACACTCGACAGATCTAAGATAATAAAGAATGTCACAGTGAAGATGACAGCCAATGATGTCATCTATTGCAACATGCTATCAAAGGAGATGAATGAGCAGGGATTGTGCGGAGGTGATGTCTCCAGTCTTATCGCCTATCTAATAAAGCAAAGCCGGGCATTGAATCCGGAATTATCAGAAGCTGCAGAGGCGATTTACAGACTTCAGACAACTAGACGTAGAAAATAATTTAGTTTTATAGACTTTAAATGTATAAACTTGATAACTCATTCTGATTAAAAATAATAATAAATATATACATCTAAAGTCTAAATAGAGAATTTGCGATTTTAAAGATTAGGAAAAAGGAGACAAAAATGGAATTCAATGAAGTGATTAAAGATAGGTATTCCTGCAAGAAGTTTGATGGACGACAGGTTGAGAAAGAACAGCTGGAATCAATTCTTGAGGCTGGACGGCTTGCACCGACTGCAAAGAACCTCCAGGAACAGAAAATCTACGTCGTACAGTCAGCTGAAGGACTTGCGAAAATCGACAAGCTCACTCCTTGCCGTTATGGCGCAGGTACAG
Source organism: Candidatus Ornithospirochaeta stercoravium (assembly GCA_017694915.1). Taxonomy (GTDB): domain Bacteria; phylum Spirochaetota; class Spirochaetia; order Sphaerochaetales; family Sphaerochaetaceae; genus Ornithospirochaeta; species Ornithospirochaeta stercoravium. The sequence continues at coordinate 30,703 of JADIMF010000012.1, read as the reverse complement.
TGCTTGTTGTTGCTTTCGACTCGAAGAATGTGTTTGTCTATCCTGGTGAGAAGCGAGATTCCGGCGTGGAGGATGCCTCGATTGTCGCAACCCATCTCATGTTGGCAGCAACGAATGTAGGAGTAGACAGCTGCTGGATAAACTTCTTTGACCCTGAAGTGGCTGCAAAGGAACTGGAACTGCCGGAAAATGAGGAAGTGCTGATGCTTTTGGATCTGGGCTATGCAGCTGATGGAACAAGGCCTCTAGCCAATCACGGGCAGCGTAAGCCGCTTTCAGAGACCGTCCGGTACTTGTGATCGTGTTGTTCCTGCGTGCAGGAAATAAGCTCTTGGGCTGTATGCGAACAGATCCTCCCAGGAAGAAACTTGATGATTTGCTCAAAAACGGCCCAAGAAACGCTTTGTCTTGCACAAAGCATGAAATTACACCACAATTGATTCAGGATGCGTTCTCGGCAATCCTCGTGCGTCTGAGAGGGTGATTTTGCTGAAGGGTTCACTTCCCATACGTCGAAATGTGTTTACGGACTTCCTTTTGATGATCTCAAAATATCCGCTAGTGACCGCAAAAAGTCCTCAACTGAACGGAACATCTACTGTTGCTTGACCACCATAATTCCTTCCTGTAAAGTAATTTCTGAAACACAACCAGTTCCGTGAAGTTTTGTTGTCGTACCTGGAGGCGGCAATCGAAGGCTCCCAAAAAGGGAGCTTTTGTTATCTATGGATGTTTTTTCATTTCCATCTTTGTGAGATGAGGTTCATAGACAGTTTCGTTTTTCTGTGATTATCCCTATACACGGTATTCTGATAGGTTGTTATATTAAATTTATGTGCGGCGTTGACTGTACCCGGATGATTGTTAGTGCAATAATACAGTTGATTCAGGTACATGGCGTTACAGCTAAGGAGTGACAATAAAATGAGTACTGTGAAGAATGCACTTATAGAAACAGCTATCAAGATGGGACTCAATTATCTTGAGAGCGATCCTGAGAAGAATATCCCGAAGCTTATGGATCTTGTGGATAAGACCGTGCCGAAGAATGTCTATCCAAATGAAAGGAAAAGGATAAGAAAAGCAATTGAGGATAAAGGTAACTGGTATCAGCTGATGATGAAGTTCTATGAACTTGATCCTGGTGTCAGAAAGGCTTTCTTCCAGAACTTCCTTATTAACGCAACTCTCAGAGGCCGTTCTGTCGGTCACGCGCTTGAGGATAAGGAAGATATCAACATACCTTGGGCGATTCTTCTCGATCCGACATCTGCATGCAATCTTCATTGCACTGGATGCTGGGCAGCTGAGTACGGCAACAAGCTCAATCTTTCATATGAGACAATCGACAGAATCATCACGGAAGGCAAGCAGATCGGTGTACATATGTACATCTATACAGGTGGTGAGCCTCTTGTAAGAAAAGCAGATCTCATAAAGATATGTGAGAAGCATTCCGACTGTGAATTTCTCGCATTCACGAATGGAACTCTCATTGATGAGGCATTCTGCCAGGATATGCTGAGGGTTAAGAACTTCGTTCCGGCTATCAGTGTAGAAGGCTTTGAGGAGAGAAATGACAGCCGTCGTGGAAATGGCGTGTATAACAAGGATATGGAAGCCATGAAGATGATGAAGGCGCATCATCTTCCATTCGGAATCTCAACCTGCTATACAAGCGTGAATTACCAGGATGTAAGCAGTGAGGCATACTTCGACAAGATGGTGGAGTGGGGTGCGCTTTTCGCATGGTTCTTCCACTATATGCCTGTCGGAAATGGTGCTGTACCATCCCTCCTTCCAACACCGGAACAGCGTACGGAGATGTATCACCGCATAAGGGAATACAGGAACACGAAACCTATATTCACGATTGATTTCCAGAATGATGCGGAGTATGTCGGAGGTTGTATTGCAGGAGGAAGAAGATATTTCCATATCAACGCGAAGGGTGATGTCGAGCCATGTGTGTTCATCCATTACTCGAATGTGAATATCAATGATACATCCCTTATGGATGCGCTCAGAAATCCTCTTTTCAAGGCATACCGCAAAGGACAGCCTTTCAATGAGAATATGCTCAGGCCATGTCCTATGCTGGAGAATCCTGAATGCCTCAGGGAAATGGTCAAGGAGACAGCTGCGGCTTCTACTGATTATGAGAGTCCGGAGAGCGCAGATGTCCTTTGCGATCGCACGGAGCCATATGCGGAGAACTGGAAACCCACTGCTGACGAGCTCTGGAAAAAGTCAGGAAAATAAAAGAGTAAGGCATGCAGGGAAACCTGCATGTTTTTTATAATTCGAAACCGGAAGCATCTGAAAGATATCTTCCGAAGGCTTCCGGACTTTCCTTCATGTCGCTTTCAATCCACCATGCGATTGAGCCGCATATTCCAGATACAGTGAAGCGGCTCTTTATTCTATCAGAGAAAATGACGGAGAGATTTTCCGCGACACAACCTCTGCCTTTGAGATGGATAATCCTTTTCCATTCCTTCTTTCTCTTCCTCATTGCAGTGAGAAGCGAAATGATGTCATCAGTAGTATAAAGAGAGGCGAAGAGCTCTTTCTCGATCATCTCCAGAAGTGCGTACTGATTTCTGTAATAACGGTAGAATGTTGTCCTGTTCACATGTGCATTGCTGCATATCTCGCTTACAGAAACATCATCGATATTCTTTGTCTCAAGTATATCGATAAAGGCATTCTCAAGTTTTCTGATCGTACGTCTCGTTCTGGCATCCATTGCATTTATCATGATAGCATCCAAGAATGAAATAGTTAGGGATAATTACGGCTAGTGACACAGAACTTGAACCTTTTTTCGATTATTTCAGCGAAAGCAGCCAGATGACTAAGGCGAAAATCGTGTTTCATATAGGAACATTCTGCGGTATTGATGCGATTCTTGCTTATTGCGGGGTCGGTAAAGTCAATGCGGCTTTGTGCGCTGAGCTTATGATAGAGTCATTCTCTCCTGACTTGATCATCTCCGCAGGAACCGCTGGAGCGTTGGATCCATCACTCAATGTGTTCGATACGATTATCTCGGACAGTGTGTTCTATCATGATATGGATGAGGGAATTCTTACCGAATACCATCCGTATCTGGAAATGGAATCCTTTCCTGCATCATCGGAAATCATAACTGTGGCAGAAAAAGCCAGGAGAATATCAGCATGGCCGATGGTAATCGGGAGGATCGTATCTGGTGATTCGTTTATCCCCGCGGAGAGAAAAGCTGTAATCAGAGAAGAGAGCGGAGCAATAGCAGTGGATATGGAAAGTGCCGCAATCGCTCATGTCTCATATGCCAATTCCGTTCCGTTCGTCGCTGTCAGGACAATTACAGATACATCTTGCGAAGGTGCCGAGGATTTCGATCAGAATGTAGTGATAGCTTCTGAGCGTTCTGCTGATATCGTGGCAGGGATATTCAGGCTTGCTTTCTGAGAGGGATTTCGGCATATATTCTGAATATTCCGTTCTCTGTAGTGATTTTTATCGTTCCGCCGAGTTTCACTACAGCCTCGTTGATATTCCTCAATCCGAAGCCATGATTCCTGCTGTCGTCTTTTGATGTTATGAATGAACCATCCTTCTTTCTCTTTATCTCATTGGCATATCTGTTGGATATCGAGTAGAAAAGAGTTGTACCATCGTCAGCTATTTCGACTATTATCTTTCCGTCTGGTGGATTCGCTTCTATGGCATTGTCGATGGAATTCGCAATAAGCGTACACAGCTCAGTCTCATCAACCGTAATATTTGAAGAGACATCGGCCTTTATTTTCAGTTCAAGGTTCCTGCTGCTTGCTTTCTGTGCTTTTGCGTTGAGTATGGCGTTTATGAGCGTGCTCTTCGTATATTGCTGTGTCATCTGGGAGAATTTCGTTCCCAGTTCCTTCAGGTATTCAACGGCTTTCTCGTTTTCACCTAAATCAAGATATGTTGCGATTACGGTGAAATGATTCATCAGATCATGCTTGAGCTTCCTGAACTGCTCCTGCTGCATCTCGATATCCTGATAGTATTCAGTCCTTGCTTTCAGCCTGGAATTCTCCTCGGAAAGCTTTGCGCTTCTGCCCATCTGGTGGATGAGAGGAAATACCATTGTCGAAGCGAAAAGAGCGAAGAACGCGATGAATGATAATGCCAGATTATTCTTCGGAGGATTTGCCACAGCGGAAAGCACAAGTATCGATGGCGTCAATGCAATGATGGTCGAATATCCCCACATTCGTCTTGTGAATGATTCCAGAACCATGCTTGAGGATACCATTGAGGCATAACTGCGGAAGATGCTGAAATAAAGGAAAGCGAATATGATGAGAAGGCATGCCGCTATTGCGTAAAGCCAGAATGGGGTGCTGTTCCTGAGAATCGTCTCGCTCCAGGAGACTATCATGAAGGACCATGAGCCTATTACTGAGAAGAAGATTACGGAGAATGCCGCTATCTTCTCGAGCTTGTCCTTGTAGAAGATCAGCATGTAGGCTGCAAAGAGCATGAAGGATACGATATATGTCAGTGCGAATTCCGGGACTATCGGGAACATGCAGATAATGCAGAGCATTAAGGCAGATGCAAACCTTGCCCACTTCTTCTCGGATCTGGGTGCAAGAAATGCAGGGATTGCCTCGCTTATATTCGTTGCGAGTATCGCAGATAAGACAACATATAACAGCATCCGCATGAAATAAGGATAACACAAAACGGTACCCTTGAATCACCCTCTGGTGAGAGATTATTCTCAGTACATGAAAGTCAGGATAATAGGAGCTGGTGCTGTAGGTGCAGTTGTCGGCTGGAAGTTATATAAGCATGCGGATCTGGCATTCATTGTCGATGAGGAGAGAAAAGAACGATATTCGGGAGGTCTTGCTGTAAACGGCGAGGTGATTGATTTCCGTTTTCTCACGCCATCTGAAGCCGATACTGCGGATCTTCTGATCTTCGCAGTGAAGAATTTCAGTCTCGAGGATGCCGCTGATGAGGCATCTCCATTTGTCGGTGAGAATACAGTTATCCTCTCCCTGCTCAATGGTATAGAGGCCGAGGAGAAACTCAGTGAGAGATTCGGAGCGGAGAAGGTGCTTTATGGTTTCATCACGGATCTTTCATCAGTGCACGATGGTACAGAGACAACATGCTTTTCCGGTGGCGGAAATATAGTGTTTTCCGAAAAGGATAATACAAGAAGCGCCCGTGTTGAGGAGATTGCGGCCTTGTTCGATGAAGCAGGTCAGCGCTATACGATTCCTGAGAATATAATGCACGAGAAGTGGTGGAAGTTCATGCTCAACACCTGCTTCAATACGCTCTCTGCAATTCTTATCGCAGATTATGCGGCCATTTCATCTAATAGTGATTTCATCCGCGCTGTGCGTCTTGAGGCGCGAGAGGTCCAGACAGTAGCGAAGAAGGAGGGCGTTATCATCACTCAGGATGATATCGAGGAGATGATAAGACGTGTCACAGCGCTGCAGGATCATGGGAAGACATCGATGCTGCAGGATGTGCTTTCGCATAGGGAGACGGAGAACAGATACTTTGCAGGAGCTGTTTCAAGACTCGGAAAGAAGCATTCTGTCGAGACTCCTATCTCTGATTTCCTTTCCATTCTTCTGGAGGCAAAGCGCCGTGTTCTATCCGTCTGACAAACCTGAAGCAGCGCTTTATGAAGCTATTTACTCGCTATCTCAGGACAGCTCAGAAGCCTTTTCACTGATGAGGGCGGTTCCTGATATCTCTTCATTCTCTCTTTCGGATGCCGGGGTGATAGGAGATGTGATAGGCAAAAGCGCGGAGAATGTATTTTCTCGGTATTCAGATTATCTTGCATGCTTCAGCCGGGATGCGATGCCGTATTCGATACTCTTCCCTGAGTCCTGTTATTTTCCCGAGGAGAAAGGTGATTATTTCCCTGTGATATATGCTTCAGGAAATATGAAGCTCCTTTCATCCCAGAGGGTCACGATAATAGGCATGCCCCGTCCGTCAATGCAGGGAAAGACCGATACAGCCAAGGCTGTTTCATATTTTGCAGAGCATGGTGTCACGATAGCAGTTCCCCTCGACAGTGGTGTGGGGCTTCTTGCGACGAAGCTGGCGCTGAAGGCAGGCGCCCCTGTCATCGCATTTCTTTCAACGCCTCTATCAGGAGCTGAGAGCGATGAGATGATGGAAATACAGGCTGAGATATTCGCAAACGGACTGCTTCTCTCCATATTCCCTCCATTCCAGAAAAGCGAGAGGTGGCATGTCATGATTAGAAACAGGTTCATTGCCTCTGTTTCGTCCTCTGTGTTCCTTGCGGAGGAGAAGGATGGAGGTCCTGCATGGTCCATCTTCGATAAGGTACTTCTCAATGGAGGCAGGGCGATGCTCTCCTCTTCGATGCTTGAGGTTCCGTCATATAAATGGGCGAGGATGAGACTTGAGTCTGGAGCGCTTTCATATTCATCAGCATCTGACCTCAGGCGTATCATCCCAAAGGCGATACATATAAGCGAAGAGCCCGATCTGTTCTCTTGACCACCTTTTGTGTGCTGAATACGATATAGCGGAAAATAAGGAAGGAAATATGAAGGATATTACAGCTGATCAGCTAAGGAAATTATATATCGACTTCTTTGTCTCCAAAGGACATAAGCAGATATCAGGAGCATCCCTTATACCGGAAAACGATCCGACGGTTCTTTTCACTACAGCGGGTATGCATCCGCTTGTACCATATATCCTCGGACAGGAGCACCCGGCAGGGAAGAGGCTCTGCGATTACCAGAAATGCATCCGTACCGGCGATATCGACAGTGTCGGCGATCCGCATCATCTCACATTCTTCGAGATGCTCGGAAACTGGTCCCTCGGTGATTACTTCAAGAACGAGATGATCGGCTTCAGCTTCGAGTTCCTTACAAAAGTTCTGGGAATTCCTGTCGACAGACTCTCAGTTACGGTATTCGAGGGTGATAGTACTGTTCCTCGTGATGAGGAAGCTGCTGCCAGATGGAAGGAACTTGGAATCGATCCATCCCATATCTACTTCATGCCACGTGAGGACAACTGGTGGGGACCAGCAGGTGAGACAGGTCCTTGTGGACCTGATTCGGAGATGTTCTTCGATACAGGACGCCCTGCATGCGGCCCTGATTGCAAGCCGGGATGCAAATGCGGTAAGTACTTCGAAATCTGGAATGACGTATTCATGCAGTACAGAAAGGAGAAGGATGGCACATACCATGAGATGGACAGAAAGTGCATCGATACCGGTATGGGCATTGAAAGAACAGTCGCAGTTCTTCAGGGAAAGAAGAGCGTATATGAGACTGAGGTATTCCAGCCTATCATAAGGAAGATAGAGGAGCTTTCAGGAAAGAAGTACGGAGAGAATGAGGAGGATGATATCTCAATTCGCATCATCTCCGATCATATCCGCACATCTGTATTCATCCTTGGAGATCAGAAGGGCATCGCACCTTCCAATGTCGGTCAGGGATATATTCTCCGCCGTCTCATAAGAAGAGCAGTCCGCCATGGAAAGAAGATCGGAATCGATCATTCATTCCTCCCTGGTCTTTCCGATGTCGTTCTCTCGCTTTATGGTGAGCCGTATCCGGAGCTTATCGAGCATAAGGATTTCATCCGCGAGGAGCTGGAGAAGGAAGAGGAGAAGTTCTCAATCACTCTCACAAAGGGAGAGAAGGAATTCGAGAAGATGCTTCCTAACCTCATGAAGGGCAACAGCAGGGTAATCTCAGGTCGTCTCGCATTCAAGCTTTATGATACATATGGCTTCCCAATCGAGCTTACGAAGGAACTTGCAGCAGAGCATGAGTTCACCGTTGATGAGAAGGGATTTGAAGAGGCTTTCGAGAAGCATCAGGCGCTTTCAAGAGCAGGTGCTGAGAAAGAGTTCAAAGGCGGCCTTGCCGACCACAGTGAGCAGACTACTGCACTTCATACAGCAACGCATCTTCTTCATGCCGCGCTTCGCCGTGTCCTCGGTACACATGTAGGACAGAAGGGATCGAATATCACGGCAGAGCGTCTCAGATTCGACTTCACACACCCTGCTCCGATGACAAAGGAAGAGCTCAAGGAAGTTGAGGATCTTGTGAATGATGCAATCAAGAGAGATCTTCCGGTGACTGTTGAGACGATGACTCTTGAGGAAGCAAGGAACGCTGGTGCTATTGCGTTCTTCGATTCCAAGTACGGTGAGAAGGTAACTGTTTATACCATCGGTGATTTCTCCAAGGAAGTCTGTGGCGGTCCGCATGTCACGCACACTGGTGATATGGGACACTTCAGGATTCTTAAGGAGCAGTCATCATCTGCGGGAATCAGAAGAATAAAGGCAGTGCTTGAGAAATAAGCATTGCGGAGAAAGAGAATGCCGGACTTGCTCCGGCATTTTCCATATGCTGTGAAAACTCAGTTTTCGTCTTTCTCTATCCTGATTTCTATTCCGTACTCCTGACAGAAATCCACATAGGCTTTCTTCAGTTCATCGGATGTTGCTTTCCTGATGGCTCTGATATTGCTGTCGAAGCTATCGCTGTCGAGGAACAGAAGTCCCAGATCTACGCCGAAGTATTCTGCAATTTTATCTATGGTCTTGCCGCTGGGAAGAATGACACCTCTTTCGAATTTGCTGATTGTGTTGGGTGAAAGACCTATGGCAGCTGAAAGCGCTTCCTGCGTCAGCTTCCTTGATTTTCTCAATTCCTTCAGATTTCTTCCGAATATCATTCCAGCTCGTGATGCCATCGTTTTAAAATTCTATGGACTGGCTGGTTGTTCGGACAAGGAATTAAAAAGGTTAGAAAATTAACTAGAAATTCGCCCTAAAAGGTTGAAATCAGATTTTTCTGCATGGTATAGTACGGATGTGGGAAAATTCCCCCTTTTCTGTAACCGTTGGTGAGGAAACTTGCCAACGTTTTTTTCTCTCAGCGTCTGTATTTTGACGCCATATCCTTTCTGATTCTTGCCTTTACTGTAACTTCTGTATCGGAGTAATCGATTGACCTTATATCCCCGTCTTTCGCGAGTCTTGAGATGATGTCCGATGACACTGGCTCTGTTACGCTTATATCCATGAAGGCTTCATCGGTTACTTCTGACATCGCCTCAAGAAGTTCCTTTTTACCGATACCGTTCTTTATGCTCGCTTCGACTATTATGAAAGGTTCCTTTATCAGGGAAGCATAGGCGATATCATCATAGATATCATCTGTTTTATTGATGACAAGTATCTTCGCTTTATCAAGAACACCCAGGTTATCAAGAGTCTCCTTCGTCTTACGTAGGCATCCGTATGCATCGGGATGCGAGGCATCTGCCACTATTATGATTGCATCTGCAGATAAAGCCTCCTCCAGAGTGGAAGAGAATGCCTTTATAAGTACTTCAGGAAGATCTGAGATGAATCCTACCGTATCTGAGAGAAGCACATTCTGTCCGTTCGGGAGCTTCAGCGCTCTTGTTGTGGTATCCAGTGTGGCGAACAGTTTGTTTTCGGCAAGCACGCCAGCATCCGTCAGTGCGTTGAGTATCGTAGACTTTCCCGCATTGGTGTAGCCTGTGAGCGCGAAAGAGAATACACGGCGTTTCTCCCGTTCCTTCCTCTGTGTCTTCCTTACGTTCTCGACTGCCTTTATCTCTCTGTCGAGAGTATGGATGCGTTGGTCGATAAGCCGTCGTTCAAGCTCGATTTTCCGCTCGCCTTCGCCTTTTGCGCCCCTCACGCCACCTCTCTGCTGGGAAAGTCTTGCCTCCCTGTCTGCAAGTCTCGGTCTGAGGTATTCTGCTTCCGCTTTCTCTATCTGAAGTCTCGCTTCCCTCGATCTTGCATTCTGGAAGAAGATGGAGAGTATAACCGCCTCCCTGTCAGAGATGGGCACACCGAGAATCGATTCGAGATTCTTCTCCTGCCGTGGCGATATGAATGCATTTATTATGACCTCATCCGCTTCAGAGGCTCTTATTGCGATAAGGCATTCCTCAGCCTGTCCCTTACCGATGTAAGTAGATACCGAGATTTCTTTCAGTGTGAAGGATATCTCTCCGGCTATTTCAAGGCCGAGTGTGGATATAAGGCTCTTCATCTCCTCATCGCGGATGCCCTGTATTCTGTCGTCCTCTCCGATGCTTCTGAGCGTAATGAGAAAAACACCACTCATATGTGCATATTATCATCTTTGCTATATTATTTGCATATGACTGAAAAACTGCCGGAATGGGATATGTCGGATATATATCCGTCCCCTGATTCAGAGAGATTCCATGATGATATCAGGAGAGTGAGGGAAATCGGAGATGAGATCATAGAGCATTGTTCCGATCCTCATTTCCCTCTGCTTTCTCTCATAAAGCTCAAGGATGAGGGAGATGCCCTCATTGTCACTCTTACAGCATATACGGAAGCGCTTCTTGAGACAGATTCGGAGAATAAGGCTTATCTTAAGGCCCTCAACGAGTCTGAGGAGATTTCTGTATTTTATGATAAGGCGGAAGATGCCTTTATCAGATGTGTTTCAGCAAGAAAGGATGAATTCTCATCTCCCGAACTGAGTGAATACAGATATTACCTTGATAGAATCGCCGTTGAAGGCAGTCATCTCATGTCAGAGGCGGAGGAGGCACTGGCGTCAGAGCTTGCAAGAACCGGGGAGAATGCCTGGCAGCGTCTCATGTCTGCTGTGACATCAACGGCTGCTGATGGTGACAAGACTCTGATAGAACTCAGAGCACTTGCTTCCGATCCTGACAGGCCAAAAAGAAAAGATGCGTATGAAAGAGAGCTCCAGCTTCTGGATACCCATAAAACTGCAGTTGCCGCAGCTCTTAACGGAGTAAAGGGAAGCGTGCTTACCCTGGAAAGAAGAAGAGGCTGGGCAGATCCGCTGGACAGATCCCTTTTCTCATCAGCAATAAGCCGGAAGACACTCGATGCTCTTCTTGGAGCGATGAGGGAATCTCTTCCTCTCTTCCATCACTATTTCCATATCAAAGCAAGACTTATGGACCTTGATAAGATGGATTTCTACGATCTTTCCGCTCCTGTTGGCAAAAGTAGCATGAAATATAGCTTTCAGGAGGCGAAAGAGATTGTAATAAGCGCTTACAAAGCTTTTTCCACGGAGATGGGAGCGTTTGCTGAGATGGCATTCCGTCACAACTGGCTGGATGCTGCTCCTCATAAGGGAAAAGCCGGTGGTGCTTTCGATATCTTCTTCCCAGCAAGAAAGCAAAGCAGGATATTCTTCAACTTCGATTCAAGTTATGACAGTGTTGCTACGATTGCTCATGAGATGGGTCATGCCTATCATGATTCCGTTATTAAGGAGCTTCCTGTTTCATTGTCATCATATCCAATGACGCTTGCAGAGACAGCCTCGATTTTCGGTGAGATGCTTGTCTCTGATTATATTCTTTCCTCCGCCGACAGAGATGAGACACTCACTATAATAGAAGCTTTCGTGCAGAATGCAGCTCAGGTCATCGTGGATATATTATCGCGATACATTTTTGAGAAGAGCGTATTCGAACGGAGAAGGGATGGAGAGATAACCGCAGATGAGCTTTCGGAGATGATGCTTTCCGCTCAGTCAGAGGCATATGGTGATGCAATTGGAGAGAAGCATAAATACATGTGGGCTGTGAAATCACATTACTACTCTGCAGATTTCTCTTACTATAACTATCCATATGCATTCGGTGAGCTTTTCGCGCTTTCGCTTTATTCGCAGAAAGATAAAAAGGATTTTCCGTCGCTTTACAGGAAGGTTCTTGAGAATACGGGCAGAATGGATGCCGCCGCCTGTGCATCGATTGCTGGCTGTAATATCGAGGACAAGGAATTCTGGAAAGCAGGTCTGGATTATATCGGACGGTATATAGAGGAGCTTGAGAAGTGGCTTTGAGAATAGAGAAGATGGCTTCCGATGCAATCGGGATTGCCCATGATAACGGTAAGACGATATTCATAAGAGGAACGCTTCCTGGCGAGCTTGTGGAGTATGAGATCAGAGAGACGAAACCCGGATATATCATCGCGGATGCTGTGGAGATTCTTGAGAAATCCGAGATGAGAAGGGCTCCTGTATGTCCTTATTACTCTGTTTGCGGCGGCTGTAGCTTTCAGATAGTCGATGAGAAAGACAGCGCGCTGCTGAAAACTGAAATCGTGAAGGATAATCTCAGACGCATTGCAAAGCTTGCAGAGCTTCCTGAATTCGAGGACACGGTTTATGGTTCTTTCGAAGGTTATAGGCATCGTGCTCGATTCCATGTTGATTTCTCTTCGCGTCGTGCAGGATTTCTGGGAAGGAAGTCATCTGAGCTTGTTGAGATATCATCATGCCCGGCACTTTCCGGGAAGCTCAATGATCTTCTTTCCGTGAACAGGGATGAGCTTATGAAACAGGGACGCTCCGAGATGTTCCAGAACAGAGTTGATCGGGTGACAGGATACAGCGAGGTAAGCGCATTTGAAGGTGATGATGAGGTAACGCTTAATGAGAAAGCCATTCCGATAACCATCTCAGGAATACGCTATTATGTGTCTGCAAGGGTGTTCTTCCAGTCAAACCCAGCGCTCCTTCCACATCTTTTCTCTTTCGTCGAAGAGAACGCAATCGGACACACGATAATGGATCTTTATAGCGGTGTGGGTACTTTCTCGGCACTTTTCGAGAACAGCGGAAGGAAGGTCTTTGCCGTAGAACGCGATAGGGAATGTCTGTACCTTGCGAAGAAGAATGCGCCGTCTGCAGTTTCCTTCTCGTCCGATGTTGCACTCTGGGGAAGAAAGAACAAGGAGAGGGCAGAGACGATTATCGTCGATCCTCCGCGTACAGGTATAGGAGAAGAGGCGCTGTCCCTTATCCTCTCGTGGAAACCCGAGCGTATAATCTATGTCTCATGCAACAGTGCTACCGCAGCGCGTGATATAGGAAGAATGGCAGGATACAAAGTCACAAAGGCAAAGGTCTTTGATTTCTATCCCGGCACCGGTCACGATGAGAGCGCTTATGTAATTGATAGGCAATAAAACTATTCCGTATACGGAGTTTAAATTACGTTATTGAAAATATAAGACTGTAAATATAAGAGCCTCGCAATGAGGCTCTTGATCTGCTGTTAGCTGTTAACTCTTTCGAGATATTCCTTAGTCTCCGTATTGACTCTGATCTTCTCGCCCTGCTTGATGAAGATAGGTACTCTTACGCGGAGTCCTGTCTCGGTCGTAACATACTTTGTTGCGCCCTGGACTGTATCGCCCTTTACAGCTTCCTCAGCTTCTGCAACTGTGAATACGATCTTTGAAGGAATGATGATGTCGAGGACCTGATCTTCCCAGAATGTTGCTCTGTAAGTCTCGCCTTCCTTCATGAAGTACTCGTAGTCAGTGAAGGACTTCATAGGAACATCGACCTGATCGAATGTGTCGGTATTCTGGAAATAGAAGTTCTCTCCATCGTTGTAGAGATACTGGAGATCCTTGTCCTCTACCGTGATGTCCTCTGCGTTATCCTGGCTCTTCATTGTCTCAGAGAGGACCTGACCTGTTGCCGGGCTCTTGAGCTTAAGACGTACGAATGCTGATCCCTTTCCCGGGTTTACGAACTCGCGTTCGATGCAGACAAACGGCTGACCTTTGATAAGAAGGGCCGTTCCCTTGTCAATCTGACCTGCTTTAATCATATTATCTACCTCTGATTAGACGAATTAGCTTTAACGGTGTGTAGCATATCAGAAAGAGGAAACAATAGTAAAGGCTCTATCGTTTCCAGCCCCAATGAGACTGCAAGAAGCCTGTCCAGTCCCATTGCTCCTCCCGATGACTTCGGTATCGTAAGCGAGGGGAAATCGGGATCTGAAGGAGATATCTCATCACCGGTTTCCGTTCTTTCCTTCTCCAGTAATGCCTGCTCATCCTCGAAGTATCTTCTCGTTTCTTCCTTGTCAGTCTCCTCGTCATAGCAGTTTGCTATCTCGATGCCTTTAATATACATCTCCCAGCGTTTCCTGCATGGCTTGTCGCTGTATTTCCTCGCAAGGCACCTTATCTTGTCAGGATAGTCCGTGAGATATACCTCCCTGTCCTTCGGAAGCCATGGTTCTGTATATGTGAGGAATATCCTGTTGAACGTATCGTCCCAGGATTCATCCTCTGTATACTGAAGTGAAAGTCTCACAGCTTCTTTTCTCAGGTAATCGATATCCTCTGCCTTGTCCATGTCCACAGCGCAGGCTTTCATCATCGCCTCATGCATCGATATGACAAGAGGCTCGTTATGCATCCACTCCTCATCAAGGGTGGATGGAACGGCATGCTTAATCATGTCATGGGTTATATCGATGGAATCCTTTTCATCGGCATTCACGGTATAGTACTCGAGCATCGTGAATTCCGGGTTATGAACATCACCAAGCTGCTCTGCATTTCGGAAGCACTGCGAAATCTGGAATATCGATCCGGATCCTGCCGCAAGCAGCTTCTTCATGAATATCTCTGGAGAGGGAATCATGAAAAGGGAAGTCCTTTCCATGAAGGGATTGATGAACTCCGTCCTGAATGTCTTTATCGTAGGCTCTGGAATGAGATACGGGGAAAGCGTCGGGGTGGATACCTCGAGATAATCCTTGTCTATGAAATACTTTCTTATATTCATCAGAAGCTCCGATCTGAGCTTCGCCATTCTGAAATCGTACATGAGCGCGATTGTATTGCCCATCGGGGTGGGTTGCAATAGTATATCGGTATGCCTTGCTACACAACCGGTGAACCTATTTATGCACTTGCTACTCCTTTTTCCCCATCAGCTATCGCGGTAATAAGAGCCAGCGGGGACAATGTCCTTTCAATGATAGCTCCTTATTTCACGGGAAAGATTGCTTCTTACCCTTCATCTCACGCCATACATGGATTCATCCATGATGGAAATGGAAGGAATATCGATGAGGTGATGCTCATAAAGTATGAAAAAGGTCATGGCTACACCTCAGAAGAGGCTTTTGAGATCATGTCGCATGGCTCCCTTCCTGTAATAAGGGCAATCGAGAATCTTCTCGAATCAATCGGTATACGCAGGGCGGAGAGGGGTGAGTTCACATACCGTGCATTCATGCATGGACGTATGGATCTGACGGAGGCGGAGGCCGTTGAGGAGATCGTACGTTCAAAAAGCGAACGGGCTGGATCCGAGGCACTTTCGCGTCTCACGGGATCTATAAAAAGGGAAGCGGATGATATAAAGGACAGAATCCTCAATATCCTTGCTTCTCTTGAGGTGCAGCTGGATTATGGCGAGGATGAGATTCCGGAGGACTGGGAATTTCCTTACGATGAGGTTGATTCCATCATCTCCCGTCTTGAAGCAATCATATCGACCTATTCAGCTTCGAGGTTGTATTCAGAAGGTGCGAAGGTTGTCATCGCAGGGCGTACGAATGCAGGAAAAAGCTCGTTATATAATGCACTTCTTAAGGAAAACAGGGCTATTGTATCCTCAGAGGAGGGTACTACAAGGGATTACATAGAAGCAGATGCCTCGATTCTCGGTATTCCTGTCAGGCTTTTTGATACCGCAGGGCTGAGGGAGACCGATGGGCTTATCGAGAAGGAGGGAATAAGGAGAACGGAAGAGCTTATCAAGGATGCGGATCTTGTTGTCTATGTCATAGATCCTTCATCAGATGATGTCCCTCCTGCGGATGAATCAATACTCACCGTGTATTCAAAGAGAGACATAAAGCTCAAGGATGGCTCCACTTCTTTTTCCTCCATGACTGGCGAAGGGTTGGATGAGGTCATAAACAAGATGGCCGAACGTCTTATGGAAGGACGGGTTGTTTCATCATCCGTTCCTTCGATAGACTCAGAGCGGCAGCGTGACAACCTTTCAGCAGTGCTTTCTGCTCTCAGGGATGCAGAGGCCTCGGCTTCTTCCGGCTATGATATCATCGCGCTCTATCTTCAGAGTGCGCTTGAGTCGCTAGGTGAGCTGACTGGAATGGTGACAGGGGAGGATGTGCTTGAACGTCTCTTCTCCTCATTCTGCTTAGGTAAATGATATGCGTGATTATGATGCGATAGTAATAGGCGGAGGGCATGCAGGCATAGAAGCTTCTCTTGCGCTCTCCAGAGAAGGTTTTGAGACACTTCTTATAACACAGTCATTGGATGCGATAGGGCGTATGAGCTGCAATCCTTCGATAGGAGGACTTGCGAAGGGCAATCTTGTGAGGGAAATCGATGCGCTTGGCGGAGAGATGGGCCATCTCATCGATAAGACGATGATACAGATGCGCATCCTCAACAGGCGAAGAGGTCCTGCAGTGCAGGCTCCGCGCGCTCAGGCTGATAAATTCAGCTATTCCCGTCTTGCAAAGGAGACTCTGGAAAAAGAGCACCATCTCCATCTTTTCATGGATACTGTTGTTGATTTCATCGTCAGCGGCAATGTCATAGCCGGTGTTATCACGGAGCGTGGTTGGCAGATTTCCGCAAAGACCGTGGTGCTTACAACCGGTACATTCATGGATGGAAAGATCTTCATCGGCGAATATGATGCTCCGTGCGGAAGACTCGGAGAGAGCGCTGCTATCGGGCTGGGGGACAGCCTCAGAAGACTTGGCTTCCATACAGGAAGAATGAAGACAGGAACACCCAGCCGCGTACGTTTCTCCTCACTCGATCTCGATGAGATGGAAGTACAGAACGGAGATGATGTCATGGAGGCTTTCTCCTTCGATACGGATCATATCGATCGTCCGTCTCTTCCATGCTACATCACATACACGAATGATGAGACACATAGAATCATAAGGGAGAATATACACCGCTCTCCGCTTTATGGAGGGAAGATCATCGGAAAAGGGCCTAGATACTGTCCTTCCATTGAAGACAAGGTGGTTCGTTTCCCTGACAGGGAGCGTCATCAGATATTCGTGGAGCCTGAGGGTGTCGGGACAGAGGAGATGTATCTCAATGGACTGTCATCATCGCTTCCTGAAGAAGTTCAGCATCGTTTCATCCATTCGATTCCAGGACTGAGGCATGCGGAGATCATGAGGCCTGCTTATGCGGTTGAGTATGATTATCTTGATCCGATGGATCTTTATCCATCGCTTGAGAGCAAGATTCTTCCTGGCCTTTTCGTCGCTGGCCAGACAAACGGCACATCAGGATACGAGGAAGCTGCTGCACAGGGACTTATTGCAGGAATGAATGCCGCACAGCTCCTGAAGGGTGAGAAACCCGTGATACTGTCGCGTACAGAGGCATATATCGGTGTTCTCATAGATGATCTTGTCACTAAAGGCACAAAAGAGCCTTACAGGATGTTCACATCGCGTGCGGAGTACAGGCTGTCGCTTCGTCATGACAATGCCGATCAGAGACTGACTGCAATCGGGTATAATGCTGGACTTGCTCCTAAAGACAAGATGGACAGGCTTTCACTGAAGACTGAGTCAATAAGGAATGTGAAGGAAATCCTTCATGATTCACGTATGAATGGCAGGAACTGTTATGATCTTGTACGCATGCCCGAGACTGATATCCACGCATTGGATATAGAGGCTCTCGCCTCATTCCCGTACTCCGTTCTTTCTGAGGCGGAGCTGGATATAAAATACGAAGGATACCTCCAGAGACAGGAGAAAGAGGCTGAGAAGGCAAAGCGAATGGAGAATATGGAGATTCCTTCGGATTTCGATTATGATTCAGTTGATGGCATCTCCTCGGAGTCGAGAGAGAAGCTTAAGACAGTCAGGCCGCTTTCAATCGGACAGGCGTCGAGAATTTCAGGTGTGCGTGTTACTGACATAGCGGTTCTGTCTGTTGCGGTAAGGAGCAGAAAACGTGGATAAGGAGCTTCTTTCATCAGGATTGGAAAGAATCGGCATTTCGGTAAGCGATGAGCTTATTGATAGAATGCGGCTGTATCTTGATGAGATTCTCCTTTTCAATCCTTCGCTCAAGCTGGTCGGGGACAAGGATCCTGATGAGATCGTCATAAGGCATATACTGGACTCAGCAGCCGCTTATCCGGTATTCATTGATAACACCGAAGCGTCTTCCGTGATAGCAGACATGGGATCGGGAGCTGGTTTTCCCGGCGTCGTGCTTTCCATGCTCTTCCCGGACAGGCACTTTGTGCTTATAGAAAGAATGCAGCGTCGTTCGAGGTTCCTTAAGGGAGTCCTTGTCAGGACGGGACTGAAGAACGCCGAAGTCTGCGATTACGACATCAAAGAAGCCGAGAGAAGCTTTGATGCAGTCACATGCCGTGCATTCCATCCTATCTATGATGTGGCAGAGGATGTGGTGAATCTCCTGAAGGAGAATGCGCCTCTTCTTCTGTATAAAGGACAGAGAAACAGTGCATTGTCGGAGCTCGATGTTCTTAGGGGAGAGGGCTGGAACTTCGATGATGAGATAGTGAAACTTAAGGTTCCCTATCTTGATGAGGCAAGGACAATGGTTGTCCTCAGGAATTTGATGAAATGAAAAGAAAACACAGGCTTTCCCTGGCGGTGGGTATAGCAGCGTTCGTAATAGGAGCGGTTCTCTCGGCTTCTCATTATCTTGCATCTTCGCTTCCGGCAGCTATCAATGGATTCATAGCTAAGGTCGGAGAATATATAGGAATAGGAAGTGGAACCTTTGCCATAGTTCCGTTCGGTGCATTCCTCGCTCTAGAAGGATTCCTTATCCTCATTTTCAGAAAGAAAAAGCGTTTCTCGATGTTCCTTTCAGTGCCGTTCATTGCACTGATATACTTCACAGCGCTTTCATATACGCATATCAGAAGCGGCAATCCGCATCCTGCGTTCATACTTTCTCGTGTGAATACAGAAAAGACAAGCCTGCTTCTTCTCTGCGTGCTTCTTGAAGCTCTCCTTTATATCATCCTGATGCTCGTCGCGGGCAAAGCTGATGCCCGTCTTGTAAGACGCGCTGAAAAGAAAGCGAAGCGTGAAGAGCTTGCAGATGAAAGACGCAGGGCTGAGGCAGAAGAAGCTGAAGAAGAGAGTGATGACGAAGAGGATGATTCTTCTGAATCCGGGCTTTCATCCATCCATGAGAAGGAAGATAAGGAATACCTCCGCATGAAGAAAAAGATGGAGAGAAAGCAGAGGAAAGAGGAAGCGAGATTCGCCAGAAAGGAAGAAAAGAAGAGAAAGAAGGAAGAGGCTAAGGAGGAGAAGGCCCGTCTTAAGGAAGAGAAGAAGGCCGGAAAGACAGAATCTGAATCATCTGAGACTAACTCAGCTGTCGAAGATGAGAATGAGAATTCCTTCCTTACAAGAGGCGCAGAGCCTGTAAGAAGATATATCGATCCGAATGCTCCGGTAGATGTCCCTGAAGTGGGTGAGCTTCCGAGGATGAAGAGGCTGAAGAGCGTTGAGAGTGCACCTTCGGGACATTCTCTGAAGATCAGGAGAAAGGCCTCAATGCCTCCTGTTTCCGATGTCTTCCCTGAGATAAAGAAGGAGCTCGAGAGGGAAGCTGAGGATGAGAAGAAAGCGGAGGAGAGTGAGGAGACGCATTATGATCCGAAGCGTACGGAATCATTCCAGAAAGGTGGGATGATTGAAGCTACGCTTGAGACGATGATCAATATGGCGAATGAGAATGCAGCCGCTTCCGACTCCGCGAGGAAAACCCCGATAAAGGGATTCGAGAAGAAAGAACCGAAGGAGAGAAAGAATGATTCTTCATTCGCGCCTTCGAATCTCTCGCCTGACCATCCCCGTTACAAGATGTTCGAGTCCTTGACTCACCAGAAGGGTGTCTCATCCTTCCCTGCAAAGTCATTTGAAGCCGAAGTTCCGGAAACAGAGAAGGAGCCTCTGTATGGAAGCACTTTCGTGAAGGAAGAACCTGTGGAGAAGAAGATACCTGGGCTTTCAGGTTTCATGAAGAGCGATGAGGTCGTGCCTGAACCGCCGAAGGTGAAAATTGCTCCTACCGTTGCCGCAGATGATGATACTGATCCATTCGAGGAACTTCAGAAAGAAGAAGCGATGAAGAAAGCAAAGCGTCAGGCTGAGCATAAGGAAAAGAAAGCGGAGGAAACTTCAGCAGCTACTGAGGAGAGTACACCTCTTCAGGATACTGAGTTCCTCTATGCTGTCGGTATCGGAGGACTTGTAAGCAATGAGCTTGGCTACGCATCGATTGCAAGGCGTCAGAAAGTCCATTACAGCGCTCCTCCGAAGAATATCCTTAAAGAATATCCTCAGGCATCGAATGACATCGATGAGTTCACGAAAGAGCAGGGCGATATAATCGTAGAGACACTGGCAGATTACCATGTCTCGGTTACGATGGATTCGATAATAAAAGGACCTACCGTTACGATGTACGAGCTGAAGCTCGGCGAAGGTGTCATGGTGCAGCGTATCAAATCTCGCTACGATGAGCTTTCATACAGCCTCGGAGGTGTTCATATACGTATACTTGCGCCTGTTCCCGGACGTCAGGCTGTCGGTATAGAGGTTCCTAACAAGAAGAGAGCCATCATCGGATTCAAGGATATGCTCAACGCGATGGAGAGAAATCCGGAGAGCCAGAAACTCCGTGTTCCGATGATTCTCGGACGTACGATTACTGGAGAGCCTGTCTCGATTGATGTGGCAAAGATGCCTCATATGCTCATTGCCGGCACCACCGGATCTGGTAAGTCCGTATGTATCAACTCACTGATCTGTACTCTCATCTATACACGTACACCTCAGGAGGTCCGCCTCATAATGGTTGATCCTAAGGTTGTTGAGCTTACCGTATACAATGGTATTCCGCATCTGCTGACACCTGTCATCACAGAGGACAAGAAGGTCGTGAGGATGCTCAAATGGCTTGTTGATGAGATGGAGAGACGCTATCAGATGCTCTTCAGGTTCGGAGTCAGGAACATAGAGGGCCTTAATGCCAAGATACGCAATGAGAACATACCAGCTGAGAAGCTTCCGTATATCGTTCTCATAATGGATGAGTTCGCAGATCTCATGACCACTGTCGGAAAGGATATCGAGAACTACATTGCCCGTCTTGCAGCAAAAGCAAGGGCTGCGGGTATACACCTTATTCTCGCGACACAGCGACCGTCTGCGGATGTCATTACAGGTACGATTAAGAATAACTTCCCTGCGCGTATCGCATTTGCAGTCTCATCCGGAACCAACTCCAGAATCATACTCGATGAGAATGGTGCTGAGGATCTTCTCGGAAAGGGCGATATGCTTCTTATGGAGCCTTCCACGATAGGCCTTCAGAGAATCCAGGGCGCATTCCTCTCCGATGATGAGGTTTATGATATCGTCTCTTATGCACAGAAGCATGGCACTCCTGACTATCTTGCCGATGATATCTTTGAAGAACCTGAGACGAATGATGATGGTGAGGGCATCGAAGTTGATGTCTCCGATGAGGATTCCGATGAGGTTCTCTATGAGACAGCGAAGCAGATAGTCTACGAGCGCAAGAACGCTTCTGCATCCTATCTCCAGAGACGTATGAAGATCGGTTATAACAGAGCCGCGCGTATCATAGAGATGATGGAGGAGCGGGGGATAATAGGTCCTCCGAATGGCTCTAAGCCGAGAGAAATACTCAAATACGAATGAGTCTTTCCGCTTATTGCATTTGAGAGTATTATCTCAGGTTATGAGAAGTGCTATCAGAAACGGAAAGCTTGTTGATGAATCCATGGCTGTACTTCCTGTTGCATACAGGGAAGTACAGTATTCTTTTTCTGTCTATGAATCAGTAAGGGTCGAGAACGGCAGACCTGTTCATCTTTCAGATCATCTTGAGCGTCTCAAGGCTTCATGCAGAATGATTAATCTTGAGCACCCGTTTACGGATGATGTCATCACATCATCTCTTGAAGCTCTCATCGAGCACGACAATATCGTATATGCTCCTTGCCGCATTCTCATCGTTGGCGGGCCTGAGCCGCTTTTCTTCATAACGTACACAGCTCCGGAATCATTTCCTGAAAGCTATTACGAGAATGGTGTGCCTGCGGTTCTGTATTATGGTGAGAGGTTCCTACCCGAGGCCAAGACATCCAATCTTCTGATGCAGTATCTTGCGGCGGAGGAGGCGAAGAGGAAAGGGGCTTTTGAAGCGCTTCTTGTAAACAGGAAAGGCGAAGTTCTCGAGGGTGTGAGAAGCAATGTATATGGCTTATATGGTAACAGGATATACACAGCTGCCGATGGTTCTGTACTTTCAGGTATAACACGCATCAGCGTGATAAAAGCCGCAGAGCACATTGGTTATGAGATTGTATATACACCGCCTACAGATACAAACATCCATATGTTCGATTCGCTTTTCATATCATCGACTCCATTCGGAATCATTCCTATATCCAGCGTGAATGGCCATGAGATCAATCATATAGGCTGGGATAAGATAAGGAAGATCCATGAGCTTGAGCGCGAATGGGAGAAGGAATAAGCTGATAGACAAAAGCAGGCAGAAACTATATTGTTCAGGTGTCACAGAAAGCAATTTTACCTTTAAGGATAATATAGATGAAATTCACTGAATTGCCTCTTTCAGAGGATGTTCTTGCCGGTATTGCTAAAGCTGGCTACACAGAGTGTACACCCGTTCAGGAGAAGGTTCTTCCGATTTCGCTCTCCGGACATGATGTGATGGTGCAGTCTAAGACAGGAAGCGGAAAGACAGCTGTCTATTTACTTACAATTCTCGGAAAATACAGCAGAAACAAGAATGGAGCCGCGCTTATCGTCGCTCCTACAAGGGAACTCGCTGTACAGATAGAGGAAGATGCGAAGATCCTGGCATCAGGTTTCCCTGAGTACCGCATTGGATGCTTTTACGGTGGTGTAGGATACAAAGCGCAGAACGAGGAGCTCTCATCCGGCCTCAATCTCTATGTCGGAACCCCTGGTCGTCTTCTCGATTTCGCGAAATCAAACAAGATAGATTTCCGCCTCTTCGATACTGTAGTTCTTGATGAGGCTGACAGGATGTTCGACATGGGGTTCTATCCCGATGTCCAGTCGATGTTCTCTCAGATGGTGAAGCCGTCTGAAAGACAGACGATGCTTTTTTCCGCAACTCTTTCTACGAAGGTTAGGAATCTTGCATGGCAGTATATGTCCCAGCCTGAGGAGATTGCTGTTCAGCCTGAGGAGATCACTGTAAAGAAGATCACACAGGAGCTCTTTCATGTGACGAAGGATGAGAAATTCGCTCTTCTCCTGTCGATACTCAAGAAGATAAACCCATCATCCTGTCTCATCTTCACGAATACGAAGGATAAGACGGTAGAGGTTGCCAAACGTCTTGCGATGAATGGCTATAAAGCTGAATACCTCATGGGTGATATGCCTCAGAGCCAGAGGCTCAAGACTCTCGATAAGATGAAGGAAGGGAAGCTTCCTTATCTTGTCGCAACCGATGTAGCTGCAAGAGGTCTGCAGATTGATGATCTCGAGCTTGTCGTTAATTATGACATTCCTGAGGATTTCGAAAGCTATGTGCACAGAATCGGAAGGACTGCAAGGGCAGGAAAGTCAGGTAAGGCTATCACTCTTGCATGCGAGGAATATATCTACGGACTTGAGCCGATTGAGAATTTCATCCAGATGAAGATTCCTGTAATCTGGCCGGATGAAGCTGGACTCGAGCCTGTTGAGGACAAGTCCAAGGGTTATCATTACAAATCATACCGCTCATCGGGAAGAGGTCGTGATGAGAGAAAGGGCAAGCAGGATCACAGAAAGAGTGCAAAACCTGCTCCAAAGAAGCCTCAGCAGCAGGATTCCGACTGGGATAAGCTTTCTCATATGTCCCTCGATGAGAGAATGGAATATTACAGGAAGCAGTATGCTCCGCAGGCGACAAAGAAGAAGCCTCAGCCGAAGAAAGCTCAGAAGAGCAGTCTGCAGAAACCGCAGCGTGAAGCTGTCAAAAAGCCGCAGACAACTCCGGCAGGGGGAAGAGAAGCCGAGGTCAAGAGTGCCCGCAAAGGTCTTTTCAGCCGCATAAAGGCACGTTTCTTCGGAGAGTGATATGCTCAGGAGATTCTGTTCTTATTACCGCTATTACAAAGGGCTTTTCGCCCTTGATATGATAGCGGCGCTTGTGTCTTCGCTTCTCTCGCTTTTCACTCCCGCGATAGTGCGATACATACTTTCAACTGCGCTTCCTGCAAGGATGTTCATCAATATAATCTGGCTTCTCATAGCCATTGTTGTGATATACCTGCTGCAGGCAGCTGCTACGTATATTCGTATCAAATGGGGACATTACCTCGGTGTGTATATGGAGAACAGGATGCGTTCCGAGCTTTTCTCGCATCTGCAGGAACTTTCCTTCTCCTATTTCGACAGGACAAAGACCGGCACGATAATGTCGAGGATTACAAACGACCTCTTCAATATCGCTGAGGTTGCTCATCATTGTCCTGAGGATTTCCTCATTTCCGTTGCCACGATTGTCGGAGCATATGTCCTTATGTTCTCATTCTCATGGAAGCTTGCGCTTGTTTCCGTCATACCGCTTCCTGTGATGCTTGTGTATGGAATCATATTCAATCACAGGCTGAAGGAGAGAAACAGGGCGATAAGACGCACGATTGCTGAGGTCAATGTCGCTGCGGAGAATTCCATCCAGGGAATAAGGGAAGTCAAAAGCTATTCCAGGGAGAAGCTTCAGGAGAAGAAGTTCAATGCCTCCAATACAGAGCTCAAGACATCCCGCGAAAAGATGTATCAGACGATGGCATTCTACCAGACTGGAATCGGGTTCATGCGCGATTTCTATTACTTCATGACAATCGCGGGAGGTATTATTCTCATCGCATTGTCAGAGGTTGAAGTCTATGATCTCGTGACATTCCTCCTCTATGTTTCCGTGGTTCTGCCACCTATCGACAGGCTGATTAATTTCACTGAGCAGTTCACACAGGGAATGGCTTCATTCGAGCGCTTTACGGAAATACTTGATATAAAGCCGCAGATTACCGACAGGGAAGATGCTGTTCCTCTTGCTGTAAAGGATGGTTCCATTGAGTTCTCCGATGTTTCATTCTCCTATGAAGGCGATGATGGAAGGGAACAGGTCATCGAGCATCTTTCGCTCAGTATTCCGGGAGGAACGAAGGCTGCGCTTGTTGGTGAGTCCGGAGCTGGAAAATCCACCATCGTATCTCTTCTCGGTAGATTCTATGAGCGTCAGGGCGGAAGCATAACGATTGATGGCGTAGATATCGACAGCGTCACACAGAAGTCTCTTCATGAATCCATCGGATTCGTTCAGCAGAATGTCTTCCTCTTCGATGCGACGATAAGAGAGAACCTGAGATACGGAAGAGTCGATGCAACCGATGAGGAGATGTGGGAAGCGCTGAGAAACGCGAATCTCTATGATTTCGTTGCATCGCTTCCGAAAGGCCTCGATACTGAAGTCGGAGAGCGTGGCACAAGGCTTTCTGGCGGACAGAAGCAGAGACTGTCGATAGCAAGGATATTCCTCAAGGATCCCAAGATCCTCATATTCGATGAGGCTACAAGCTCTCTTGATACGGAGAGTGAGAAGCTGATTCAGGAAGCCTTTGACAGGCTCTCGAAGGGTAGAACATCAATCGTGATCGCTCACAGGTTATCAACGATAAAGGATTCGGATATAATCTTCGTAATCGATAAGGGTATGGTTAAGGAATCAGGTACGCATCAAGAACTTCTCGATAAACAGGGCCTGTATTACAAGCTGTATTCTCTTAAGGACTGAAAAGGTGAAGGCACTCAGACTGACTATCGGAATAATCTTTCTTATTCCTGTTTTTATAGTATTCGGGCTTCTTGCTCTTATCATCGGTAATCTCCTGTCACTCTTTCATCTGGAGAAAGCTTCCGAGAAGTGCGTGCATTTCCTCCTCGGAATTCTCATCCGATGGATATTCATCTGCTTCGGTGTGAAGCTGCATGTTGAGGGAAAGGAGAATATTCCTGCATGGGGAAGCCATGTCTGCTATATCGCGAACCATCAGAGCGCACTCGATATCCCAGTTCTCTTCGGATCCGGTGCATGGTGCGGCATTGTCGCGAAGAAGGAACTTTATAAGATACCGTTCCTTCACAGCCTTCTGAATCTTCTCAGATGCATACCTCTCGACAGATCATCGCTCAGAGCAGGACTTCAGTCCATCCTCACAGGAGTGGAGAGGATAAAGAGCGGCTATCCTATGGGAATATTCCCGGAAGGAACGAGAAGCAAGACAGGAGAGATTGCCGAGATGAAGGCAGGAGCTTTCAAGATGGCTACAAAGGCAAAGGCATTGCTTGTTCCTGTTGCCATGAAGAATACCCGTACTGCATTCGAAGCTTCCGACAGTCTTAAGCGCGTTCATGTCTATGTGAAGATAATGAAGCCGATTGATACATCTCTTCTTTCTGAAGAGGAGGTAAAGAACATCCACACCGTTGCGGAGAATATGGTAAGGGAGGCATATGCAGTCCTTCCAGGACCTTATGCTAAAGGCTGATATCTCATTTTCGTATCCAGATGGTACGAGGATCTTCGACCATCTTTCATTCACCGCTGATGAAGGTGAGCATCTCCTGATTCTCTCTGAGCCCGGGAGCGGGAAATCAACGCTTTCACGCCTCCTTGCGGGAGCCCTTCCCGGATACACAGGAGGGAATCTGGATGGATATGCTGAATTCGACGGAAAAGATATTCTATCCCTTCCTCCATATGAAAGGATGGAGATAATCGGCCGTGTTAGTCAGAATACTGATGAGATGCTTCTGTTTTCATCGGTGGAGGAGGAAATCTCGTTTCCTCTCATGAATCTTGGACTTGAAACGGCTGAAAAGGATAGAAGAATTGCGGATTGTCTGGAACTTTTCGGCCTTGAGAAGTACAGGAAGGTTTCGACAGCAGAGCTTTCCGGTGGTGAGAAACGGCGTCTGATGCTTTCGATTCTCTTTGCAGTCGACCCCTGCGTTTATATTCTCGATGAGGCTTTTGACGAACTTTCCCCATATTGGAGAAAGAAACTGAGAGAGATTCTTTCAGGTCTTGACCGTACCGTTATAGTCCTCGGCAGTCATATGCTGTCGGAATATGATGGTGTGTTCAGCCGTATGTTATCGATAGAGAATGGAAAAGCGGTGCAATATGTTCCTGTAAAGGATTCATACACTCCATTGGAGATGAAGACAGGAAATTCTGTCCTGAAAGCAGAGAACATCGAGATCGAAAGGATTCACAGAAGCTCCGGCAGCAGCTTTGGTTTATCTGTTCCATCATTTGAGATGGGGGAAGGTGAGTGTATTACGCTCCTTGGTGATAACGGCAGTGGCAAGAGCTCATTCTCCCGTGTTCTTTCAGGTCTTCTGAAGGAAAAGAGCGGCAGGGTTTTGATAAATGGAAAGGAGTTATCCCAGAAGGAAAGAAGGCACAGCGTTGCATATCTCATGCAGAATCCCTATGAGGAGCTTTTTTTGCCCACTGTGCTTGACGAACTCAATAGTACAGGTGCCGATAGCAGCCGTATAGATTATGTTCTTTCGCTGTTCTCCCTTGAGCGCGATGCATATGTACAGGAATTGTCATATGGGAAAGCGAAGATGCTGCAGGCCGCGGTATTCTTCCTTCTCGGGAGGCGTTTCGCGATCTTCGATGAGATGGATAGTGCCTTATCTTCTGTGGATTTTCATAGGGTGCTTTCCTGTTATCTTGATAATGGAACAGCGGTTCTTGTCATTACTCATGATATGAGTGTGGCATCCATGCTTCCAGGACGTAAGCTTATGATAGAAGGCGGGGTATTGGATGAACATTAGCAGTTATATCTACGGGACTTCTTTCTATCACAGATTCGATGTGAGACCAAAGCTTTTCTTCACATTTCTGTTTTCAGCGCTCTCTTTCGCGCTTTCATCATATATCTCTGTCGCATTGGTGTTCCTTATTCCGATTGCAATCATGATACTCTCTGTTGGTGGAAAGGAGACATGGCGCTGTTACTCCCGTCTCATTCCTCTCTTTCTGATCATGATACTTTTCATCCCTCTTCAGAACAGGGATGGCAATCCTCTTCTAGTGATACATGGTTTTACCATCATCACGGCTGAAGGTCTCTGGTCTGTCATGAAGATAATCTCAAGGCTTGGAGGGATATCAGGGGTACTGATGCTCCTTCTCCTTACTGAGCGTAATGAGGATATAATAAAGGGGCTTAGGGCATTTCATCTGCCTTATAATGCAGCGCTTGCCGCTTCTATGATACTCCGTTACATACCATATCTTGGATATCTCTTCTCTGAAATAAGAGCATCGATGTCGCTACGCCTCGAGGAAGGAAAACGTGGTTATCCTGTGCTTCCCTCGATAACAGCGCTCGTTATCGCTGCGATCAAGATGATTCCTGATACAGCCTCTGCTCTTGAGGAGCGTGGATTCGGGAGAGTGAAGCCTGCAAAAGACGCTATACCACACCCATCTGGCTATTTAATTCAATGGCTTTTTGGTGCTATCATTCCGCTCAGTTTATTTCTAGTGAGGTAGGTTATGGCAGAGAAGAACAGAACTGCAATGAGAATCAGCCTGATTGCCATAATGACAGCTATAGTTGCTGTCTTTACTCTTGTTATAAGAATACCGTCTCCGATTGGTGGATATATATCACTCTGCGATGCGGCTGTCACATTTGCCAGCTATGCATTCGGTCCTGTCACAGGATTTATCGCGGGTGGTTTGGGAACTGCGTTTGCGGATCTCATCGGAGGTTATCCCCAGTGGGCGCTGATTTCATTCATCGTTCATGGCTTTGAGGCCTTCATTATCGGCCTTATGGTGAAGAACGGAACATCCTCCGGTACGATAAAGAGCATTGTTTCGATTCTTATAGGAACAGTGATGGCTGTTCTTGCCATTGCTCTCAGCGGTTATATCTTCTCATCCCTTTTTACGGATGGTTCATTTATAAAGGAAGGAAGCGAACATGCAGCGCTTACGATAGCGCTTTCGCTCATTGTCCTTTCAATCTTCCTTGGCTTCCTCCTCAAAGGCAGGGATTCGGTTATTGCAGGAGTCATCGCTGTCGTACTTGCTGTGATAATCGTAAGCCTCGGATACCTTACGCTTACAACGCTTTTCGGTCTTACCGTTGTCTCTGAGGCACTTCTTGAAGTGCCGGGTAACATTGCACAGAGCTCGGTTGGTGCTGTAATAGGTCTCATACTTTATTCTGCGGTCAGGAAAGGCTTCAGGAATCTCGATACACTCAGATGGTAAATAAGGAGTGCATATGGTAAACAGCTCTCATGATATGGTTCTTGTTCTCGATTTCGGAGCACAGTACAGCCAGCTCATTGCAAGGCGCGTAAGGGAATGCGGCGTATACAGCCAGATTGTTCCTTTCACAATCAGCGCGGATGAAGTGAGGAAAATGATGCCGAAGGGCATAATCTTCTCAGGCGGTCCGAGCAGTGTGAAGGCTACTGGTTCTCCACGCCCTGATGCTGAGATCTTCAAGCTCGGCATTCCAATTCTCGGTATCTGCTATGGTCTTCAGGTCATGTCCGAGATGCTTGGTGGCAATGTAATCTGCCCGGAGAAGAAGGAGTATGGTCTTCAGAATATCGAGATTGTCGACAGATCATCAGCTCTTTTCTCATCCGTCTCTGATAACAGTCAGGTATGGATGAGCCACGGAGATTCTGTTGAGAAGATTCCTGAAGGATTCTCCATCACAGCCATCACTCCGACTTGTCCCGTAACAGCTATCGAGGACAAGAAGAGGAAGTTCTATGGTGTTCAGTTCCATCCCGAGGTAGTCCATTCAAAAGAGGGTGATAAGATGATCCGCTCCTTTGTCATTGATATATGTCAGGCAAAAGCTGATTGGAACATGGGATCATTCATCGAGGAGAAGATAAAGGAAATAAGGGAGACTGTAGGAAACCGCCGTGTTCTCTGCGGTCTTTCAGGTGGTGTTGATTCATCTGTCGCAGCTGTCCTTATTCATAAGGCAATCGGAGACCAGCTGGTATGTGTATTCGTGAATAACGGAATGCTCAGGAAGAACGAGGCGGAGTCTGTCCTCAATCTCTTCGGTAAGCATTTCAATATGAATCTGCAGTATGCGGATGCAACCGATGATTTCCTTTCAGCGCTCAAGGGCATAACAGAGCCTGAGGCAAAGAGAAAGACAATAGGACGTGTATTCGTTAATGTCTTCTACAGAGAGGCAAGGAAGTGCGGGGATATATCATTCCTGGCACAGGGGACACTCTATCCAGATGTGATAGAATCGAGATCTCCGTCCGGTGGTCCTTCCGCGACTATTAAATCACATCACAACGTAGGTGGTCTTCCTGAGGATCTCAAGTGGGAGCTTCTTGAACCATTGAAGGAGCTTTTCAAGGATGAGGTAAGGGAACTAGGAAAAGAGCTCGGTCTGCCTGATGAGCTTGTATATCGTCATCCATTCCCCGGCCCTGGACTTGGTGTAAGGTGCATCGGAGAAGTGACACAGGAACGCCTTGATACTCTCCGTGAAGTTGATGCGATTTTCATAGAGGAAATAAGAAAAGCAGGGCTTTACGATAAGATCTGGCAGGCTCTTGCTGACCTTCTTCCTGTAAAGAGCGTCGGCGTACAGGGTGATGAAAGGACATATAG